>CAILTZ010000068.1 GCA_903837255.1 uncultured Pirellula sp.
AGCTCAGCGACGATGCGATCTGCTTTCTTGCGTATCACTCGGCCTGCCAACACCCCTTGCTTGGCACTGGTCAGACCAGGCACCAAACGCTTGTGATTGCAACCTTCCAGCCATCCCGGGGAGAAACCTCTGGAAAAACTAAGCTCCATCTGGCGCTTGGTGGTTTCATCGAAGGCAACTTGGCGACCAGCCATCGCGTCGTCAATCGCGCGTCGATAATGCCTGACGATGTTGGCGACATACTCGGGCGATTTCAAACGCCCCTCGATCTTCAATGAGGCGACCCCTGCGTCGATCAAATCCGGGATCAGTTCATAAGCGGCCAAGTCCTGTGGCGAGAGCAGGTACTTCATGTCCCCAAGATTCATCCTCTTGCCATCCTGAATCAATTCGTACTCGAGCCTGCATGCCTGCGCGCACTGGCCGCGATTGGCCGAACGCCCCCCAAGGGACTCACTGGTCAAACACTGGCCACTGTAAGCCACACACAGCGCGCCATGGACGAACGTCTCGACTGGCATCGAGGTCAACGATGTGATCTTGCGGATTTCATTTAACGAACATTCTCTGGCAAGCACCACTCGATCGATCCCGAGCGATTCGATCGCAGCGATCGTCTGCGAGCAAGTCATCGTCATCTGCGTGCTTGCATGCACACTCAGCTGCGGGCAGACCTCATGAATCAATCCTACAGCACCGAGGTCTTGGACCAGTACCGCATCGACCCCGGATTCAGCGATGTAACGCACATGATGCTCGAAGGCTTCGAGCTCGTCGGTGAAGACCAACGTATTGAGCGTGACAAATCCCGAGACCCCTCGACGGTGGAGGTGGGCCATCAAACGAGGCAGGTCTTCGAGGGAAAAATTCACCGCCCGAGCACGGGCATTGAATCCAGCAGCCAGGCCAAAATAGATCGCATCGGCCCCGTTCTCCACGGCCGCATGCACGCAGTCCCAATTTCCCGCAGGTGCCAGCAGCTCGGGCGCCGGCCTCCCCTGGGAGGTTTTTGTTGTCATGTTTCTTCGCCTAGCGCCGCGCCTCAAGAGCCCACACCGGATGGACTACCTACACCGCAGACGCGAATTAATCCAAGGCATTGTAGGCGTAACCTTGATTTTGGAAACGACAAAATTCAATCTTGAGCACTGAGCTTGCAATACCCAAGGCTTGCAATACCCAAGCCTTGCACAGGACGGGACTAATGCCCCCCTAAAGCACTCCCGCGGTCGCCTGAGGCTTGGGCAACTCACCAATGAGCCTAGCGACGATCGCGTCGGAGTCGATCCCCTCGGCCTGCGCACCAAACGTCGGGACAATGCGATGTCGAAGCACCGGGGCGGCCAAGGCCTGGATATCCTCGGTCGTCACGTGCAAGCGTCCCTGCAAGAGCGCTCTGGCTTTGCTGGCCACGACAATCTGCTGACAAGCTCTCGGGCCTGGTCCCCATTGAACCCAAGGTGCCACCCATTTCGGAGCCGATGGCTCCTTGGGCCGCAAAGAGCGAACAAGGTCCAGCACATACTGTTTGACATGATCAGGCAAAGGGACCACACGGACGATCTGCTGGTAGTCGAGAATCTCCTGACCAGTGATCACCGGGCTAATGCTACCGGAGAAACTTCCAGTGGTCCGTTCGATGATCTCCCCTTCTTGTTCGCGACTTGGATAGTCAACCAACGTCTGGAACAAAAAGCGATCTCGCTGGGCTTCAGGCAGCGGATAGGTCCCCTCCTGTTCGATGGGGTTTTGAGTAGCCAGAACAAAAAACGGTTCGGAGAGCTTGTAGGTCTTGCCACCAATGGTCACCGCGTGCTCCTGCATGGCCTCCAGCAATGCCGCTTGGGTCTTTGGTGGAGTTCGGTTGATTTCGTCGGCCAGCAAGATCTGGGTAAAGACCGGTCCTTTGACAAAACTCAACTGCCTTGCACCGGATTCCGTCTGCTGGATGATGTCGGTGCCGGTGATGTCGGCGGGCATCAAGTCCGGAGTGAACTGAATACGGTGAAACTCTAGGTCCATGGCCTGGGCCAGCGAACGGACCATGAGCGTCTTGGCCAAACCCGGGACTCCTTCGAGCAAGCAGTGGCCACCTGCGAGCATCGCGATCAAGAGCTGTTCGATCGTGGCATCCTGGCCTACGATGACCTGTGAAACCTGCTGCTTGATCTTGGTGAAAGAATCCCTCAAAGACTTTGCTCGCGCGATTTGCTCGGACGACGGAGGAGGTGGAACAGTGCTCATGGTATGGCTAAAAGATGCAAAGGGTTGCGGGATGCAGGGATGCAGGGATGCAGGGCAGGTAGATTCGGCGGGGGCTTGAGGCGGATAATCACCGCAAGCTTGGGCCCTTAGTGTACTCCAACTCCAAGAGGCTTGTGGGTTTCCACTCGGAAAATCAGCGTTTGGGACGCACCAATCCCGGCTGAACATCGAGTTCGAGGGTGTCGTACTGGCCCCGACGAATCTTTTCCCAGGCTAGGGCACCCATGGCTGCATTGTCGGTGCACCACTGCGGCTTGGCGATCACAAGCTCGATGCGACGGGCTCGGCAGGCCTCGGTCAACTGCTGCCGGAACTTGGTATTCGCGGCCACTCCCCCTCCGACGCATAGGCGTTTTAGATCGGTCCTGTTCAAAGCCGCACAGGCCTTGGAGATCAAACAATCGATCACCGCTTGCTCAAATCCAGCGGCGATGTCGGCTCGCTGTTTTTCCTCCAATACCACCGCCGTTGGATCTGGATTGGAAGAGCCCGCGATGCGATAACGGACGGCCGTCTTGAGCCCAGAAAAACTGAAATCCAGCCGCTTGGGATCGTCGATCAAGGGCCTCGGAAATCGGATCGCATGAGGGTCACCCTTGCAAGCGAGCTTCGAGAGGGCCGGCCCACCTGGAAATGATAGCCCGAGCATCACTGCGACCTTGTCAAAGGCTTCTCCAGCCGCATCGTCGATGGTCCCTCCCAAGTAGTCCCAACCCAAGGGATCATCGCATCGATACAGCGAGGTGTGCCCTCCGCTGACGATAAAACCAACACACGGGTAGATCGACTCCGGAGTATCCAATCCGCAGGCATAAATGTGGGCCTGGATGTGATTGATCCCAACGATCGGTTTATCCCAAGCCAGAGCCAAGGCCTTGGCCGCCGAGAGCCCGACGATCAGCGAACCGGGCAGCCCCGGATAGGTGGCTACGGCGATCGCGGCCAAATCCTCAGGTGCTTTGCCGGATTGACGCATCGCCGTATCGATCACCGGCAGGATCCGTTCAAGGTGAGCTCGGGCAGCGATTTCAGGGACCACCCCAGCGAACTTCTCATGCAAGGATTCTTGAGTCGCCACGCATTCGGAAAGAACACGGCCTGAAGAGTCGATCAGGGCTACCGCAGTTTCATCGCAAGTCGATTCGATTGCTAATAGGGTTTCGAGGGCCATGAAATTCACTCCAGGTCAAAGCTGCGACCGAGGCGCGTTTGAAGCAGATGCTTGATCCTCGACCAATCGCCTGGAACCTCCTCGAGGGCCAGCGGATGAGAGATCGGAATCGTATAAACAAGCCTTTGCACCGAAGCATCTTCCATCAGCAGAAATGCTTCGAGCCACTCCTCGAGAAACTCGAAATCAAAAAGCATCACTTCGGCGACTCGCGCGCCGTTTTGCACCACCGCATCGCAACCCTGGGGAAGCAAAAAGCGAATGAGCTTGGAAGACTGCTCCAGACGCATTCGCCGGATGATATCCAACGATCGCAATTGACCCGGCTTGCTCATCCCTTGGAACCGTTCGGCGATGAGCGACTGGGTTTGAAGGTTGCGACCTCGCACAAGCGCGATGGTTGCCAAGTCGGCGATCGATGCTTCATCGCGGTCTACCAAGGTCAGCAAGTGTTCCTCATAGCCTCGTATCGAGTGCCTGGATACCAGCTCCAATGCCGTAACAGCAAGCCTGCTCGGAGAGGGATCCTCCCAGGACTCGATCCCTTCACGGATCCAGCGATTGGCCAGCCCGCGCTCCCAAAGACTCTCCAAGGCGATAGAGTAATCGGCGACGGTTCCATCCTCGAAGTCCAATTCTAATGAACTAGGCTCTCGCAAAAGCGCCTCGGCCCGCTGCTCCATGATCTCGATCGGCACACGGAAGAATATCTTCGAAGATGCCTTGAGCGCTCTGAGCTCCTGCAAATGGGGTGCGAAACTCGACGCTCGCTCGACCGAGATCGCCTCGGCGAGCTTTCCCGCACAGCGGCACACCCGGTCGGTGATCTTGCGACCCTCGGAAAGCTCTCTGGCCCTTGCCAAAACCAGCGGCATCTGGTCGGGGCTGATCGCCAGGTGCGAAATCAGCGGGAAATCGCTGAAGGCTGATTCGGTGCCATACTGGTCCCAGGCTGCGATCACTGAGATCAGGATACTAGGGTCCGAAGCGTAACTGATGGAGAGGAGATCCAGCGAAGCTGAGCGGACACGAGGGTCGGTGTGCCCGAGCCAGCGAATCAATTGTTTGTCGGAGACGGCCATTTAGACTCAAAAAGTATGCTTCAAATCGTGAAAACAACATCGACGTTTCGCATACTTTAGCGGACTTTGCCCCATCCCCAAAGAGGATCTCTCTAATCCATCACGATCAGAGTTTCTTCCATCGCACCCCGTAGAGGAACAATCGGAGTGACGGACACTTTGGTTCGTTGCAAGTGTTTGATTTCAGCGCTGAGCCGATCGATCACGCCGAGCAATTCCTGCGAAGCCGTTTCGCCCAAATGCAATCGAAGGGCTTTGCGGGTGTCGTGGCTGAGAAGTTCTTCGTGAGCTGCCATGGTATTTTCTTTAAGGGTGTTTCGATAGGATGGTTAAGGTTGATCCGTGATTGGCTTACTGTCAGAGTCGGGCTTTATTCGACAGTGACGCTTTTGGCTAAGTTTCTGGGTTTATCCACATCGCAACCCCGTAGCAAAGCGATGTGGTAAGCAAGCAATTGCAGCGGTACAATGCTCACAATCGGTTGCAGAGGTTCGGCCACCGACGGGACAAGAATCACTCTGTCGGCAAGCTTTTCCAACTGCGAATCCATCGAGTCGGTCACGGCGATCACTGGACCTCCCCTGGCCTTGACCTCCTGGAGATTGCTCATGATCTTGTCATACACCAACCCCTTGGAAATCAAAAACACCGAGGGCGTATGTTCATCGACCAACGCGATCGGACCATGCTTCATCTCGGCAGCAGGATAGCCTTCGGCGTGGATGTAGCTGATTTCCTTGAGCTTCAGAGCTCCTTCAAGGGCCGCTGGGAACAAGTAGTTTCGTCCCAGATACAGCACGTTCGTCGCATCCTTCAGCTCCCAGGCAAGCTCCTTGATCTGATTCTCAGTTTCCAAGGCAATTTCGACTTGGTCGGCCAACCCCTCGAGCGCATCGATCCAACCCAGGCCAGCCTCGAAACTCAAATGCCTCATACGGCCGAAGTACAATGCGAGCAATCCAAGAACGACGACCTGCGACGTAAACGCTTTGGTCGAGGCGACCCCTATCTCGGGGCCGGCGTGAAGGTAGATACCACCGTCGGCCTCGCGGGCGATGCTGCTGCCGATGTTGTTGCAAATCGCAAGGCTCGGGTGCCCTTTTCGCTGCATCTCTCGCAGGGCAGCCAGTGTATCGGCCGTCTCACCACTTTGGGTAATTCCAAAAACAAGCGTCTGCTTGTCCACTGGCGGGTTGCGATACCGCAACTCACTTGCGTATTCCACCTCCACCGGCATCCTCGCGATCTGTTCGATCATGTACTCGCCGATCAAGGCTGAGTGCCAAGACGTTCCGCAACCGGTTAGGACCAATCGTTCGATGTTGCGCATTTGCGATGCGGTCAAATTCAAACCGCCCAGCTTTGCCGTCGCATTGTCCCGATCGAGTCTTCCCCTTAGGGCGTTTCGGATCGCCTCAGGCTGTTGATAAATCTCCTTGTGCATGTAATGCGCATGGCCGTCGCAACTATGCGAGTCTTCACCCTGCGATAGAACTTGAATACTCGGCTGAACCGTACCGGTGTCTCGCTGGATGACTTGGATCGTTCGCGATGTGATGATCGCGATCTGATGATCCACAAGCGTGATCACTTTGTCTGTTCTGCCATAAAGCGGGGCCGGGTCGCTGGCGATGAACTGTTCACCCTGGCCAACACCGATCACCAGCGGACTACCGCATTTGGCGGCGAGCAAAAAATCAGGCTTGCCATGGAACATGACAACCACTCCGTAGGTTCCTCGGAGTCGGACAAGGACCTGGCGAAGTGCATCGGCATGCGAGACCGGTGATCCTTCTTCAAACGTTCCACTCAGACGATTCTTGCAGATCGCCTGATGCAATAGATGCGATATGACCTCGGTGTCTGTCTCGGATTGAAATGAGTAGCCTTCCATAAGCAACTCATGCTTGAGTTCCTGGTAGTTCTCGATCACTCCATTATGAACCAATGCAAGATCCGAAAGACCGCCATGTTCAGAATGTCCGCCATAGTGAGGGTGGGCGTTGGCAACCGTCGCTCCCCCGTGAGTTGCCCAACGGGTATGACCGATCCCAATACGACTTTGGACCGGCGAACTGCGGACCAAAGACTCAAGATTCGAGATTCGCCCGACGCTTCGACGCCTCTCCAACAAACCGTCATCCCGCATCAAAGAGATTCCGGCGCTGTCGTAGCCTCGGTACTCCAAACGATACAAGCCCTGGAGCAGAAAATCCGTTGCATCCGTCTTGCCGACATAACCCACGATCCCACACATGAACCACTCCGAATCATCCGAGGAAACTAGGCGCGTCGAGTACTAAGTAAGAACCCCCAATTACATCATCTAGCAATGAAAAGTCCAATGGAATTCCGGAATATCTCGGAAACTTCTCGGCGTCATAACTCGATGCCAAAACTCAATGACAGCAACCCTCAGGCACCGATCGAACTGAGCGAAAGCAACCCAAGTCACCCTGGGCTCCATTAAACAGACCCAAGGCGAGAAACCTACCCTTTGACTACCCCAAACCCGACATTATGTCAGGCCTCCTCAAGCCCCACTAGGCCTTCGCGCTCATGCCTTGTAAGTTCGAACAGCGCATGGAGCAATTCGATATCACAGGCGCGCTGTGGGACCCCGCGTCGCGCGAACATCCGAAGCTGCGTCGATTGCATCACCGAGGTCGGCAGTGTTGCGATTTGCCCAAATAGCTTCGCATAGTTGGTAAAACTAGGTACGTTGCCAGTCACAAACCCATACAAAGCGCTGCATACACCTATCCACTTGCCGGTAAAGATGCTGGTGTTGATCGCTGTCTTGCTATAGTCACCGACAAAACAGCCCAGGAATTG
>CAILTZ010000069.1 GCA_903837255.1 uncultured Pirellula sp.
ATCCTAAGAATCGATTTCGAAACGTCTTGGCCGAAGGAAAGCCCATCGAAGAGGTCATCAAGAACCTCTACCTGGCCGGCTTGTCACGCCCGCCAACCAACGAGGAATTGCAGGAATCGATCAAGCATTGTCAAAGCAAACCTGATCCTGTGCTGGGCTTGGAAGACCTTTGCTGGGTTCTGATCAACACCGACGAATTCCTCTTCCAACACTGATCGACAGCATGAACCTATATCAACGTTTCCAATGGCTTGGGATGCTAGTTTGTTTGGCCGCAAGCAACCATGTGGCGGCACAAGCACCGATTACCTTTCGAGAGCAAATCGCTCCAATCCTCCGGGAGCACTGCATTGCATGCCACTGCGCCAAAAGGGCCGAGGGTGGCTATCGACTCGATACGGTCGAACAGTTGAACAAGCCCGGAGATGGTGCTGCAATCCCCATCGTTGCAGGAAAGAGCGGCCAAAGCGAGTGGTTTGTTCGGATGAAACACACCGACCTCGATCTGCGGATGCCTTTGGATAGTGAACCACTGACCAGCGAGTCGATCGAACTGATTGGGAAATGGATCGATCAAGGGGCCAGTCTGGAGGGCATTCCTGCCACGGATCCTCTTTGGTCGGTAATTCCCCCGAAAACCTACGCCGCTCCACCAGAGCACTACACTGTCGCGATTCCCATCACCGCGCTTGTGTTTTCTCCAGACGGATCGCAATTGCTGTCCTCAGGTTACCATGAAGTTCTGGCATGGAACCCTGCCGAAGGCGCATTGGTCGCTCGGTACGCGAACCAGCCTCAACGAATCTATGCAATCGTCACCAGCATGGATCCCAATAAACTGTTCGTCGGAGGTGGTACGCCGGGTGCGGTCGGAGAAGTCCGACTTCTGAATCGAAGCGCCAATACCGTCGAACAGGTAATTGTCCGAGCCCCTGATGTAGTGCTCGATGTGGCCCTAAGACCAGGGAATCAGGAAATCGCCGTTGCCATAGCAGACAATACTATTCGGATCATCAACCTTGAAAAGAACGAGCAGCGGCGGTTGATCGCTAGCCATGCTGACTGGGTGACCCAATTGGCCTACAGCGATGACGGAAAACGCCTAGGCTCTTCCAGCCGGGACAAATCGGCAAAGGTTGCGGATGCCGATACCGGTGAGCTGCTAGTCAGCTATCCGGGACACGCAGCGTCCGTGCGTGGGATCGCTTCGATTCAAGATGGAAAGCAATGGATTACAGTAGGGGCTGACAACAAGATTCATCGTTGGGAAGTCGAAAACGCCAAGAAAGTCGCCGAAGTCCCCTTGGGTGGCGAACCAACTAGGGTCATCAAAGATCAAGCTACGGTTTGGATCCCAGATGCAGACAAGCATTGGTACAAGCTGGAGCTGGCCAACAACGCAATCGCCATCAAGCAATCGGGCCATGAGGACTGGGTCACCTCGATCGCTGTCCACAGCGGCACTGGTCGATTGGCGACCGGATCGATGGATGGCACGATCCGTGTCTGGAACATGGCCGACGGAGCCTTGATCAAGACTTGGTTGGCTAAGCCTTAGCGATCCACTCGGAGGCAAGATGCCTGGGATGTTTTGACTCATCCACGGCGCGCCCCGGTAGAGTCGTTAGCACGACGCAGATTCGTTGGGTGTCGCGATCGACCCAAGCCAGAGTACCGGTGGAACCCGAGTGCCCAAAAGAGTTTGTTGAACAATTCACTTTACTGCTGCGCATATCGACGTCAAAACCCAACCCGCGAGATTCGAGACCAACTGGGTTGTGGTTGGTCAGCATCAGTCGTTTGGTCGAGGCTTTCAAAAAATCGTCCTGGTCGGTCATCATCGCCCGAAGCAACGTCCCGACATCGCTTGCCGACGCATGAGCACCACCCCAGGGGGCCCCAAGAGATCGCCAATAAGAACTGTTCCAATCCCATCGCGCAGCGTCCGCCGCGCCACCGCCAGCCTCAGGCGCACCGAACTCGGTTTGAACCGGCATGAGGCTGTCTTGGGCAAGCTCCCCGATACCTAAAGCAGAATCGTTCATTTGTAACGGAGTGAGCACGCGATGCTTAACCAATTGTGAAATGGGAATCGAAGTGATCTTCTCGGCTACGGTGCACGCCAATAGGATCCCCATGCTGGAATATTCGTATCCAGTACCAGGCCGAAAGCTGAAGGGGAGCTTTTTGCAAGCTGCCACAAAAGCGTCCAACGGCGACAACCCCGATCGCAACTGCTGATTGCTGGCGACTTGGTCGGGCAGTCCCGACGTATGGGTCAGCAAATGCTTGATGGTTACCTTCGGAAATTCGCTCGATGAGAACTCTGGCAAGTAGCGAACAAGCGGGTCATCTAGTTGGAATTGCTTTTCATCGTAAAGGCTCATCATCGCGCAGATGACCATGGGTTTGGTGATCGAGCCGAGAAGATAAGCGGCGTGAGGGTCGAGTGCTAGACCATAGTTTGCGGCGAATCGCGTTCCGGATTGCTCGGCAAACAGCGAGCCTGCACGGATCTGTTTGGTCGACACCGATTCGGCGAGGACTTCGCAAGCTTTTTCACAAGCGTGAAGAAAATCAATTTTCATCGTCGTCTCGATCGACTCTTAAAGGATCGGGTCGATCGGAGTCCCCTTGCTGATCGCTAAGGGCCGTCCGAGTCGATCGCGGATTTCGGTGCTGGGTGCGAATCCCAAGCAGTGGAAGACAGTGGCGGTCAGGTCCTGGGGTTCGACACGACCGTCCAAAGGATAAGCACCTTGGCGGTCCGAAACACCGTGGACCACACCACCTTGTACTCCACCGCCGGCCAATGCACCGCTGAATACATGGCCCCAGTGGTCTCGTCCTCCGCTGGGATTGTGCCTGGGGGATCTCCCGAATTCACCCATCCAAATCACCAGGGTGTCATCGAGCATCCCACGCTCAAGGAGGTCTTCGAGAAGGGCCGAATAAGCTTGATCCATCGGTGGCATCAAAGCTGTTTTGAGCCTCTCGGCGTTCTTCGCGTGGGTATCCCATGCCGGAGCGTTATCGGGATCATCTTTCCAACGAGTCCAGTTGACTTGGACCAACGACACGCCGGATTCCACCAAGCGACGCGCCAGAAGTACGCTTTGACCGAAACGGTTGCGACCATAGCGATCTCGAGTCGCTTGCGATTCTTGATCGATCGAAAACGCGTTTTGCGTTTCTTTGGTTCGAATCAGATCGATGGCTTTGTTTTGCCAAGCCCCCCAGCGTTGCAGGGAAGGGTCACCTTGGATTTTATCCAAAGATCGGTTCAATTGCGAAAGGAAGCCGCGTCGTTGAGCGAAGCGTTCGATGCTAAGATCCGCTGGCAGGGCGATGTCTGGCACACGAAAATCAGGCGCGTTTGGATCGCAGTTGACCAGCCATGGGTCTGCGTGGCTGCCAAGCCATCCGGCGTCTTGGCCCGGCCACAACAAACGACCGGTGTTCCAGATCTCTTCAGGCAAGCGAATCGAGCCTGGCAACGCCCCCGCGTCACCTTTGAGGTGGCGGACCACTGCGGCCATGGAAGGCCAATCGTTGGGTGGACCTGGGAGTGAGTTTTCAGCATTCTTAGGCGAGTGTGGGTTGCCCGTGAGCATCCAGTATCCACTTGCCGAGTGAGCGTTGTCATCGGTTGCCATCGCCCGCAATACGGCGATGTGATTGGTAAGCTTGGCTGTTTGCGGCATCAGCTCACCGACATGCAGTCCAGGGGTTGCTGTCGGGATGGCTCGAAATTCGCCTCGGACCTCCGCGGGAGCATCGGGTTTGGGATCCCAAGTTTCATGCTGTGGTGGTCCCCCGAGCATGAACAGCACGATGCATCGCTTGGCTTTGCCAAACGATCCCGCTATCCCTTTGGCTTGCTGTTGAGTCACGATTTCCGGAGATATCGCTCCCGATGCGTTGGCTTGGTTCGCAAGGACTTGACTAAGAGAGATCCCAAAGGAGCTGAGCGAGCCTAGTTGGAGCCATTCACGGCGCGAGACACCACCGCGTCGGTGTCGGTAACCATCTGAGGATTGCAACCCGTGGAGTTCAATCATGGGACCGGCTTTTGAAACAAAAGGAAGTAGTTTTCTTGGAGAATGTCTAGTTTCTGGTCCTGTTTGACAAAACCACACTCCTGAATCTCTTGCTCAAAAACAGATTGTCCTGCCCGAACGTGCGACAACACCCACTTAGTGCTCTGCCCCTCGATTCTCTTAAAGTCGATCACCACCAAACGCCCGCCGGGTTTCATCGCACGGTAGAGCGATTTCATGGTCTTTGTTGGAAACTCAAAATGATGGTAAGTGTCGCAGATAAAAGCAAAATCAATGCTCGATTCGCGTAGCTCGGTGGAATCAGGACTGCACAAGAGCGTGTCTACATTTCGCAAATCCTGATCCCTGCATGTC
>CAILTZ010000070.1 GCA_903837255.1 uncultured Pirellula sp.
AAGCACCTTCGTTCCACCAAGCATCCTAAGACCTCTAGAACTGGGTGCAGACATCGACATGCATTCGGCGACCAAGTATTTCGGGGGGCACAGCGACTGCTTGGCAGGAGCCCTGTCAGCCAAAACCAAAGAATTGCATCAGCAGCTTTACTTCATCCAAAACGCCACCGGCAGCGTCATCGGTGGCCTCGAAGCGTTTCTGCTCCATCGCGGGATCAAGACCATGGAACTGCGGGTCCGAGAGCAGTCCAAGTCCGCCATGCAGATCGCTCAGTGGCTCGAAAAACATTCCAAGGTCCAACGCGTTTTGTATCCAGGACTTCCGAGCCATCCTCATCACCAAAGGGCCAAGCGTCTCATGGGAGACCAGTTCGGAGGCATGGTCTCCTTCGAGGTCGCAGGCGACATCGATGCCGCCAAACGCGTTTGCAAAGCGACCGAGCTTTTCGGATTGGCCGTCAGTTGCGGTGCAGTAGAATCCCTCATCGAGCAGCCAGCGACCATGTCCCACGCTAGCTATGATCCAGCCGCCAGAGCCAAGGCCGGGATTAACGACACTCTGGTACGCATCTCGGTGGGTTTGGAAGATCCCGAGGATCTGATTTCGGACTTGGACCAAGCTCTGGCAAATTCCGGTGGGGCTTGATTCCAAACCCAGTTTACCGCTATTGTTTTGGCTCAAGCGAGCAGGCCCCCAAGCGAGTAGGACCTAAGCGAGAAGGCCCAGAGCGAGAAGGACCCATGGAAAACATTGAGGAAACGCAGACCCAAGTCATCGATTATTTGGCGAAAATCGTGGGGAGCCGCCCACATCTGGACGATTCTTTGGCCATGATTGGGATCGATTCGGTCGCCATGGCAGAGATGACCTTCGAACTGGAAAAACGCTTCGCGATCAAGATCGACGATGAAATTCTCGACGTCGAGTCGGTCCGCCAATTGGTTCAGTACCTCCATCAGCGAAAACCCTAATCCGTCCGATCCGTCCGATTAAAGCCGCTAATCCAAAGCCGTGAGGTTGGTCGTAATTTTGCTGAATTCTCTTGGAGCAGGAACCTGGCTCTGGTATAGTCACATAGCGGTTGCGAATTTGCGACCCCTTAGACGCCACTTTTGGGAGTTAGGTTTCCCTGTCCTGCGAGTCGAGTCTAAGCCCTCCGGTGTTTCACGTCAGTCCTTACGAACACTGACTTTTCTTCTCCTTGGCGCAGCGACCTCCGCAGCGCGGGGGCGGACGTGAAACACTTTTTTCTTTAGTACTTTCCCTTCGGAGCACTTTCATCCATGAGCGACACAAGCAATCGACCCGTTGAAAAACAGCCATCATCCGACACCTCGCGACGAGGGTTTCTCAAGACCGGCGTTGTCGCCTCGACTCTTGCCGCGACGTTGCCCATTTCCCGGTCGGCCCATGCCCAAGGCAGCGATGCGATCCGCATCGGATTGATCGGTTGCGGTGGTCGTGGCACGGGTGCCGCAGGCCAAGCCCTTGATACCAACAGCGAATCGAATCGGGTGAAACTCACTGCGGTGGCCGACCCGTTCAAGTTCCGTGCCGACAATGCACTCAAGGAGCTCAAGAACCAGCACAAGGACAACGTCGATGCCAAAGCATTCATCGGGGTCGACGGTTACAAAGAGGTGCTTGCATCCGACGTCGACTTGGTGATCCTGACGAGCCCGCCGGGTTTCCGACCTTTGCATTTTGAGGCCGCAGTCAAAGCCGGCAAGCACGTCTTCATGGAAAAGCCAGTGGCCACGGATGCACCGGGTGTCCGTCGTGTTTTGGAAGCCAACAAAATCGCCAAGGAGCGAAAGCTTGCCGTGGCCGTCGGTCTACAGCGTCACCACCAAAGCGATTACAAATCGACGATCAAGATGCTTAAGGAAGGGGCCATTGGCGATATCATCCTGACCAGGGCTTACTGGAACGGTGATGGCGTTTGGACTCGGAACCGCCAACCCAACCAAACCGAACTGGAGTATCAGCTCAACAATTGGTACTACTTCAACTGGCTCAGCGGCGATCACATCTGCGAACAGCACATCCATAACTTGGACGTTATCAACTGGCTTATGGACAGTCCTCCTGCTGAGGCCCAGGGTCAAGGTGGACGGCAAGTCCGCACGGGAGAAGAGAACGGTCAGATTTACGACCACCACTTTGTCGAGTTCACCTATCCCAACGGCACCAAGCTCTTGAGCCAATGCCGTCACATTCCCGGCTGCTGGAACTCGGTCAGCGAGTTTGCTCACGGGACCAATGGTTGGGCCGACATCAGCGGTGGCAAGATCTACAACAAGAAGAACGAAGTGGTTTGGAAGTCCCCGGCTGGCGAGAACGGCTGGGCCCAAGAGCACGTCGATTTGTTTGCACAGATTCGCAAGGGTGAAATCCCCAACGAGGGAGATTACGGCGCCACCAGCACCATGACCTCGATCATGGGCCGCATGGCGACTTACACTGGCAAGCCTCTCAAGTGGGAGCAGTGCCTCAACAGCCAAATCGGCTTGGCCAACTTTGATGCCATCGATTCGTTCGATGATGAAGCACCGATTAAGCCAGACGACAAGGGGCGTTATTGGATCCCAACACCGGGTCAAGACACCGATTTGGTGGTTTAATCCCAATTTTTTCCTCCAAAGAAAGCCGCTGGCAGCCCTCCAAAGCGCGTTGTCAGTGGCCTAAATGCATCTTCAGCCCGGATGGCAGCCTCTCCAATCGCCGACGAAGGCGAACTGCCATCCGGGCTGACGTTTTGTCAATCGGTGCGCACGAGGCTATAATTCCAGTTATGGATCCCAACGAGTCTGCCACCCACGAAAACGCTTTGCATGCCAAGCCGCCTTCGCCTTCGGAAGTCGGCTCGAAGTTGTTGGCCAAGTATTCCGATACCGACAGCTTGTTCGTCCGCAACAACCCGCTTGGCGATGGTCAGTCCACGCCCAAAGCGATCCCGCTACAGAGGTCTCAGGAGCTCGAGCAAGCGATCCGCAATGCACCGGCCAACCCGGAGCCGTATGTCGAACTCGGCCAAATCTATGTCGACCAACAGCGCTGGCCCGATGCTCGCAGGGTCTTGGACGCAGGCGCTGAGCACTGTCCCGAACATGAACCGCTGGTAATCCTCCACGAAGACCTATCGATTCACCTCTCAAGCTTAGCCCTCGAACAAGCTCGCAAGCTCAATGCTCAGCGTCCCTCGGACGAGAGTCGCTACGGTGTTGAGCAAGCCGAAACGGACCTTGCCAACAGACGCCTGAAGGTCTGTTCGGACCGTTACGCTCGTCATCCAGACCAAAAGGAGATCCTGGTCCCCTGGGCGGTGGCGTTGCGTCAACTCGGTCGTCAAGAAGAAGCGGTCGATCATCTGCAAGAGGCTTCCAAGGAACCGTCGTTGCGGGCTCGCGCTAGTTTGCAGTTAGGCATGTGTCTTCAAAGTTTGCAGCGACCCTTAGAAGCCCTAGCGGCTTTTCGCAAAGCGGCCCTTTACCGATCCCCTCCCCCAGAACCACTCATCCGCACCCGAGCCTTGGAGCTGGCGATCGCCATCGCCGAAGAGAATCACTTGATCGATTCGGCTAGATTCTACACCCAAGAGCTTTTAGAATCCTGCGAACCTTCGCAAAAAGAGGCTTTGCAAGCCAACCTCAAGAGGCTCCAGGCCACCGAGCTGTAGCTGCCTTGCTTATCGGTTTTTATTGACTTACCTTCATTCCTTTCCCTTTGTTCTTCTTAATACCAATCATGAAACTTTCTTCGAAGTCGCTTTCTAGAATTTGCTTGGGGCTTTTGACCTCAGCAAGCCTTTCCTCGATGGCTCTGGCCGAGCAACCGGCCAACACCCTGACCCGGGCCGAGACGGTCGCAGGTTGGAAGCTCCTGTTCGATGGCAAGACCACCCAAGGCTGGCGCAACTACAAAAAGGACAAGATCTCCGAGGGCTGGAAAGTCGTCGACGGAGCAATCGTCCGCGATGGGAGCAACGCCGGCGATATCATCACCGACAAAAAGTACAAGTACTTCGAGCTCTCTTTGGACTACAACATCTCCAAGGGTGGAAACAGTGGACTGATGTTCCATGTGACCGAGGACAACCCAGCACCTTGGCACAGCGGACCGGAGGTACAGATCCAAGACAACATCGATGGGCACGATCCTCAAAAAGCCGGATGGCTCTATCAGATGTACCAGCCTTATCCGATGCGTTGGGCAGGCGAGACGGAAATCCCGGATGCGACCAGGCCACCCGGAGAGTGGAACCAACTCTTCTTACGCATTTCCCCTCGGGGCTGCGAAGTCTCGATGAATGGCGTGGTCTACTACCAATTCAAATTGGGGGACAAACGCTGGGAGGAACTGGTCGGCAAGAGCAAGTTCTCCAAGTTCCCTGGATTTGGCAAGGCGGGTGAAGGTTACATCTGCCTTCAGGACCACGGCAACCTAGTCTCGTTCCGGAACGTCAAGATCCGAGAGCTAGCCGACGACGGCGGGATCACTTCGCCGGTCGATGGCAAGCTTAACCTCAAACCGACCTTGGCATTTCCCAAGCTCAAGTGGGAGAATTGGGTAGCCGTTGACGAGGACGGCACGGTCAATCGTCCCCGCCGTACGCTGGAGCTGACCTATGCACCTGGCGACTCCAAGCAACTTTACGTGTTGGATCAAGGAGGAACGATCTACACGTTCGAAAAGGACCCCAACGTCGAGGTAGCCAAAGTCTTTATGGACATCGAAGAGCGGGTCAGCAAGTGGAACAGTCCTGGCGGCAACGAGCAAGGTCTATTGGGATTGGCCATGCATCCGAAGTTTCAGGAGAACGGGCAGTTCTTCGTCTGCTACACTCGGCCCAAGACCCACGAGTCGGTGATCTCTCGCTTTAAGACAGTGCCTGGGAACAAGCTCAAGGGGGATCCGAGTTCTGAAGAGATTTTGATGGTCGTTCCCCAGCCATTCCAAAACCACAATGGTGGAGCGATCGAGTTTGGCAACGATGGATACCTGTACATCGCCTTTGGAGATGGGGGTGCGCGGAACGATCCGAAGGCCAACGGCCAAAACCGATCGCAGCTTCTCGGATCGATCTTGCGCATCGATGTCGATCAGAAAACCGAGAATGCGGCTTACAAGATCCCTGCCGACAATCCGTTTGTGGGAGTCGAGGGAGTTCGGCCCGAGATCTATGCTTACGGGTTCCGCAATCCGTGGCGGATCGCGTTTGATCGCAAGACAGGCAAGCTATGGTGTGCGGATGTAGGCCAAGATCTTTGGGAGGAAGTCAACGTGGTGACCAAGGGAGGGAACTACGGTTGGAGTATGCACGAGGGGTCTTATAGCTTTGGCAGTCGCACACCTGGCCCAGATTCTGCCAATGCGATCGATCCCGTGTGGGCTTATGATCACTCTGTCGGCAAGTCGATCACGGGTGGTCGGGTCTATCGGTCCGAAAGGCTCAAGGAGCTCGAGGGCAAGTATCTTTATGCCGACTATGTTTCGGGTGGCGTCTGGGCGTTGACGCTCGAGGACGGAGCCCGCGAGGCGGTCCGCAACGAAGAGGTTGTCTCCGGAGGGCTGCCGGTATTGGCCTTTGGCCAGGACGCCGACGGAGAGGTCTACGTGATGATCGACAGTGGCAAAGGGGAGTCGATCCTCAAGTTGGTCGAAGACAAGTAACCGATGGGCTTGGACTCGGATTGGACGCAGCAGGCATCGGTCCTTCACTTGGCGGTGACATGGTACCTTGTGGGTCTGATCTGGGTGATCCAGAGAGTGCAATATCCGGCGATGGAGTATGTCGATCCAGAGCCGGATCGGGCCAGGGTGGCCGAGAAGCAGCATTGCGATCGGATTTTTTGGGTAGTCGGTCCGATGATGCTTTTGGAGGGATCGTTGGCTGGATGGTTAATGCTAGTGGGTTTCAAGACAGGAGCGTGGCAGTTACCTAGTTTGGGCATGTTCTTGTTGGTCGTGATATGGGGCAGCACAGCCATGGTACAGATGCCACTTCACGATCGGATTCTTAAGGGGCCGGACACTCTAGCGCAGCGGAGGTTGGTCAGCACAAATTGGATCCGCACGGTGGCTTGGAGTCTCCGCGGTGCGATCGCATTGGCGATGGTTGTCTTGGAAAACAACTAAACCTCACGCCCGCTTCGCTCAAGACGCCAAGACGCAAAGAATACAAGAAAGCCATCCTACCGTTCTCATAATCTCGATCCCCCTTAGTTGCTCCCCTTTGCGTCTTTGCGCCTTTGCGTGAGCCCTC
>CAILTZ010000071.1 GCA_903837255.1 uncultured Pirellula sp.
CGCAGGGGAGCTCGCCGAGGAACTGCCAGCCCCCCGATCGGCAACTTCAGCAGGCGTAGTACTAGTAGGCGTGGCAACCTGCGAACCGCTGACAACCGAAATGCTAGGTCCCTCCTGCCCCCAGGCCGTGTTGACCGACAGGCAGGTCCATAAGTAGATCCAAAAACAATGTTTCCACGTAGCCATGAGGCCTCTAAGCTAGGTCAAAATCCCAGCCGGAAAAGTTCCAGTACACAACAAACAAGCAGTGTAAATCCATTGAAAATTAGCCACAAGTCCAACCGAGCAAGCCGATCCGAGCGATCCGACCGGTCCAATTGCTCCCGCCGATCGTGTTTTAGCCCCCGGAAAAGAGCCTTCGCCGACGCGATCGCAAACTCGGATCCCCCTGGCTCTCCTTGAGCTCCTCACGCAATTCGCTGTCGGTCATCCGCATCCGGACCTCATAAAGCCACCAGTTCCAGCCGTAATCCAGCCCTGCTAATACTAGCCACCCCAAACCCAACCACCATCCCAGACCCAAAAGAAACATCCAAGCTGCCGACAAACCCCTCGAGAGCGGTAAATCGCTCCAGGAGACCAACTCTGCCATCCGACTCCATACCCCCCAGCCAATCACCCCCACCACCAAAGCCAATTTGAGCAACCCACCAACCACCCCAACCCAAACGCTCGCTCCGCCCAGATTCGCAAATCGGGGCGAAACCCGCCCCCAATCAAAAACCAACCGCTCAAGCTTCCACCGAAATCCAGCCTGGGCAAAATGCACCGCCAACCCAATACAAAAAAGCCCCGCAAACACCGGCACAATTCCCGCCAAAGACCCAAGAACACATTCCACCACAACCCGATACCAATCGGTTCCCAACCCCCAGCCCACCTCGATGCTCTCAATCCGCCGGACCAACAACTTGGAAAACAGATTGAACGAATAAGCCGACCCCCACTGCAGGATCGCAATCCCAACCAGCCAAGTCAGTGCAACCGACCACTCCTGGCTTCTAGGGAAAATCCCCTCTTCGTCGGCCCGACGACGCCTCAACTGCGTGGCGGGATGCTTTTTTGTCTCCAAGGACTCAGCCATCTTCACCCACCAAGCCCTGATCCGATGAGGAACTCCATCGCTCGGGTTCCATCACCGAACGCTGGGTTTGGTCCATCCAATCCGCTATCTCATGCTGAAAAATCCAACCCATCGCACTTAGCGTTAGCAACATTCCCCACACCAACCCAATGGCTTGCAATGACCCACCAAGCCCGCCGCGATCCCAAGCACTCAAACTTCGGGCTATCCACGCCTTGGCCATCCCAATGGCTACCAGTACCACCGCCGAGGGCAACGCAAGCCGCATCGCAATCGAAAGGGCTTGGCCAAATCGCAATGGGACCTGATACATCAACTCCGTTGAGTCCATCGCCGAGCCAAGCGGAAATCGCTCAAAGGTTTCGATGACCAACTGCAAGGCCCATCGATGGCCTCCGGCCAACACAAATATCGCACCGGCCACCCACACGAGAATCCGTTCTACTTGATTCCCCGCCTGAGCCTCATCGGGTGCAAGCTCCACTCGTAACCCACTTAAGTCCGCCAGCGTATTGCCAACTGTCTCAAAGGCGGCCAGCAGCAGATGGATCGAAAGAGCAATCGATGCTCCGAATAGAAACTCGCAGACCAAAACGCCAAAGCCTATCGCAAGCGTCCCAGGTATTTCAACTGGAACTTGCATCCCTATCAACGGCGTTACCGACAAACAGACCATCGATAGCAACAACCCTCGTACCAACCACGAGACGCCACTCAAAGAGAAAGGAGGCAATGTCACTAGGGTCGGCCCAAGCCGCATGGCAACACAAACATAACACCAAACGATGCCTTCAAGCCCGCTGAGAGCAAACCCGCTGTGAGCAAACCCGCTCATGGTGCCCCTTTGCCCGAGACCACCGCAGGAATATTCAGAATCAGATCCCTCGAATACTCCACTAGCCTATCGGTCATCCACGGCAAAAGCAGTATCAACGCCAATCCGATCACGACCAACCGAGGCACCATCGCAACCATCGAATCCTGGATCTGCATCGCCGTCTGCAACACCCCAAGAAACAATCCCACCAAGAACGCGACCAGCAGCACTGGACCCGCAATCGCAAGTACTTGAAAAAGCACCCCTCGAACCAAATCTATCGCGTCTTGCGTGACCATCAATTTTGTTTCCCTAAACCGAGGAACCCACCGTCCCAAAGCTATCGAGCAACATCTGCACCACCAACCGCCAACCATCGACCAACACAAACAAAAGCAACTTGAACGGAATCGAGACCATCGTCGGTGATAACTGCGACATCCCCATCGCTGAAATCACTGCCGCGATGACTAAATCCAATACCAGAAACGGCAGATAAATTTGAAACCCCATCAAAAACGCTGTCTTCAGTTCGCTAAGCATGTAGGCGGGCAAAAGCACAATCAGCGGAACACTCTCGAAACTCTCAGGCGGCGTGGAATTCGGTGCATACCTGCTATAAAACAAATGCACATCGTCGTAATTTCCAGCCATCGCAATCTGACTTGCCATAAACCGATGCACCGGTGCAATGCCCTTGTCCCACGCTTCATTGGCACTCATGGTGCTGTCTTGTGCCGTATAGGGAACTATGGCGTCGTCATAGACCTGCCTCCATACCGGACTCATCACGAACAAGGTGATGAAAAGCGAGATCCCACTCAGTACCTGCGTCGGGGGCAAATGCTGATTCCCTAAAGCCTGCTTGAGCACGCCCAAAACTATCACCACTCGCACATAGCAAGTCGTCATCAACAGCGCAGCAGGGGCCGCGCTAATCAAAGTCAAAAACAAAAGCGTCTGAATCGATTGCGAAAGTCCCTTGGGACCTACCCACTCCTCAATACCTTGCAACCATCCCTGACCTGACTTTGGTCCACTCTTGGACATCCGATCGATCGTCTCTGGCAAAATCGGTTGCGCCAAAGGCTTCACAACCTCCGGCTCACGTTGTACGGCCGGCCGCTGGGATAGAGTCCGGCCAATGTACGAATCCGAACCTGCACCGACTCCTGACGAGGTCGATGCTCCCGACGAGGTCGATGATCCTCTAGCCTCCAAACCAGGGACTTGCCCGGACTGACCTGCTCCTCTGGATACATTCACCAAAAAGAGGCAAAGCAGTCCCAAGACCCATACGCCGCGCAGCACCGTAGCAACCCTATGGACTATCTCCCGGCAGCCTGCGCTCAACGCGTTATATTCCAATCGAATCCCTGATTTCATCCCTCGTTGGTACAGGATTTACGCCCGCCGACGCAAGACAACCTGCAACTCCAACCCCCGCCAGAGCATACAAAAGACCATGCAATGGAATCAAAAAACGCCCACCCGTCTCGTACAACAATGCCGTTGTCAACGCATCGGCCAAAAAGATGCTAGCTAATACGATCCCCCTGCGAGGGCAACGGCGCCAAATCCACACCCAACCCAGGAATGCCAAAAATTTCCAAACGATATGATCGATCCGCCAAGGCCCCCAGTGCGACACCAATCGCATCGCACCGAGTCTGGGTAAATCACTCCAATGCTTGCCGATCCAATCCCATGTCTCCACAGAAGCCATGTCCGCCAAAGCCACCTCGCGCTCGACGGCCGTCCAGCCCTCCGAACCCAAAACCCGATCGAGCTTGGCCTGCATCGCTATCTCCGCATCAGAATGCCAATTCCCCCAATCAGCCAAAGCCTCATCGCTGTAACCACCCCGCAAAGCCGCAGCACCTTGCGCTCCCATCGGCATCCATCGACCAGTGATAGAACCATTGCGAACCCACCAAGGCCCCGCAACCAAACACACCACAACGAAAAAAACCCCCAGTTC
>CAILTZ010000072.1 GCA_903837255.1 uncultured Pirellula sp.
AAAAATTTCTCAAGAGTCAGATCGCTTATGTAGGATTCGGACTCGAAGTTTAGAAACGCTCCTTCGCGTGTCGCTTCTCCAGATAGCTGCGTGTGGTCTTCGATCCCTGTGTCGGCATCAATCGATTCGGCTTGCCGTTTGAGCTCCTGGGTTACGATCGTTGAGGTCCATTTTGTAAAGTCTAACGGAGTCCTGGCCTCGCCCCGGCCTGAGGTAGAAACGAACTCGAAATTGACTTTGCCGGTACTTCCCCCGACATCGAGCTCGGTTTTTACCTCGTCGGGCAAGAAAGTCGCTTGCTGGTCTTGGCCCAGTCCGAGCTCCGCTTGGAACTTGTTGGCCGCGTCGATGGCCACGTTTCCGTTCGCGTTGCGTCCGGTGGTAATTACGCTTACGAAACCATTTAGCGCATCCCCTTCTTCGTGACGTAACGTCAGCGCGTTGTTATCGCGCCCTTGCTGACTAAGCTGATCTTGGGCCTTATTGCGCATTTGGCCTTCGAGAGCTTTTAGTTTGCCGTCGCGGTCGATTCTGGCTCTCATTCCAATTCGATGATCCATCGAGGTTTGCGAATTGGATGACGAGCTCGATGAAACACCCAGCGAGTGGCCTACGCCGGTAGTCGGGGCTGGAATCGGAGGGACATCGGTCGGCAGATTGGTGTCGTCTTGGGTTGCTCCAAGTAGCAAGCCTGCAGAAGCATGATCTTCGAACTGGCCAGAAACTGGAACCAAGGAGTCGATGTTCCCAGAACTGGAATGAAAACCCGCACTTGAATGAAGCCCGATGCCAAGATTAGCTAAGCGATTATTGGTGTAGGTAAGATCCGTCTCGATGTCGAATCCATCTGAGAGAAAGTTTGGAACCAACAAAGGCGTCCCGCTGGCGGTCAACGAGCCACCGAAGGAGACTTGAACATTGGCTCCGAAGGCAAGGGATGCTCCGCTGTTGTAATTAAGCGGGACTGGAACGGGTCCTTCTGGATCATCGGTTCGTCCCAGGACGCTACCGTCCTCTAGCCAGGTTGGGTCTGTGTATTGAGGGTTTGGAGTTGTGCTGGTGGATGCCGAGGCCTCCACTTGCAAATTTCTGGAGTCCAGTGAAGACGACCGCACTGACCAAGAGACCCCTGCTTGTGGATCGGAGGTGAAACCACGGTCGGCGTGCAATACCAAAATCAGATGTGCAGCACGACTCGCCGAGACTGAAACAGTTCCACCGCCCGAGGTCAAATGAGGGGCTATCCCGTCATGGTCATCCGGATCCCTAGAGTCATCGCTAGGCATTGTTTGCGACATCGACGAAGACACCGATGCATTGAACGCCAAAACGATCGTCTCGGTAATGCTCCATTGCGTTGGGCTGTTCCAAATACGCGAGACAGTGTGAACCCAGGAAAGCCCCGGAAGAGTTAGATCCGCATTTTCTGGAGTGGTCAGCGCGCTGAATCCTCCTACAAATTCCGATGTGTTATCCGAAGTTGTGAAGCTTGGGACATACTGATCGATACGGAACCCAACTCCTGTTAGTTCCAAAGCTGGAAGCCCTTCGGTGGGTAGCGAAAGCGGACTTGGCTCTTCAGATCCTTCGGATTCCGAAGCGGTTCTCGGTAGTCCCACTGTTTGGGAAAGCCCCTGAGAACCATTCCCCACAAAACCACTCACATCGACAGGGCTGTCTTGGGTTCCGGTCGAGATAGGTTGGAACAAAGCGAAAGTTCGTCGGTCCGATGCGAGGCTCGCGCCCACCCAAACATTTGACGGATCAAAACCACCTGCATCGTCTATCGACTGGGAACGATTCGATACGGGGCTTTGTCGAAAAAGATCGACCGAGTCGGTGTCCTGTTGTGAGGACCAAGCGGAACTCAACTGTCGAACCGGAGCGGTGAGTGCTAGCAGAGAGGTCCCCTCCGGGGAGTCCGAACCATTAGCACGGATCGCATTGGACCAATCCTGCCAGGCGGCTTGGTTAGCCAGACCTACATCCAAAGTGCCTGTCTGCTTGGCGGCATCGCCAACTTGCATCAGTTGGCTGGAATACGGTGCATTCGGGTCACCACTGCCGGGAATGAACGAATCGGCAAGCCTCGTTGCACGGTTTCGAGCATCGGTCGCATTAGACCGCAACGTAGCGGATTCGGTCGACGAATAATCGGAAGGTAAATCGAGCGTTCTGGATGGATCGACACCGATGATCGAGTCGATGGCCATGAGGTGCTTGTGTTCAAGACTCTCAAAAATGGCTATTCGAGTTTTGCGTAAAGCGGACGACTTTAGACGGTGTTTAGCGGAAGATCGCAAGAGTCGAGCGTGCATGATTGCTACTTTCGGGATTGAAGCGAACCAATGAATGTGCTCGTTGTTTTCGGGGAGAGCAAACTGCATGTCAAGAAAATTCTTCGCGGATCTGCGCACATTTTTTCGATTTTGATAAATTCGTCAGATTTATCGCATAAGAGGCCATGGAAAAAACCCGGGGACTGACGCGTGATTTTTTAGCCTTGTAAACGAATTTGCCCCTGTTCAAAA
>CAILTZ010000073.1 GCA_903837255.1 uncultured Pirellula sp.
CGAAACACGCTGCAGAGCGATCGCGATTGCCAGACAATCAAAGGCAGCGACAACCAAAGTACGCAAGGAGTGCAAAACGTGCTGTTCCGTATCAATATACTTTCGAACATCCGCTTGGCCGGGTTCGCTTTAGCAAGCCTAGCATTGGGCTCGACCGTCCTGGCCCAAACCGGGGCTGAGATTCAACCCAAAGTGACTCCTGTTGCTGTTGTCGACATGGAGCATGTCCTGGACAACCATCCGACCTTTACGGCGCAGATGGAGGCCATGAAGGGCGAGTTTCAGCAGACGATGAAGGATTTCGAGGAGCGTCGCAAGAAGCTTTCCGAATCGATCCAGCAATTGAACTCTCAGTTGAACTCTGACTCACCGGAGTTCAAGCAGCGAGAAGAGGCGATCGTCAGCCAGGAGAGCAAGCTGCGGTTGGATGCCAAGAACAAGCAAGAAGAGTTCGATGAGCGGCAAGCTCGTCTGATGTACGACACTTACAATCAGATCGTCAACGGGGTAGCGATCGCTGCCAGGTACTACAAGTTCGACTTGGTCGTGCGCTACAATCGCAAGCAGTCCACGCAGATGAACCCCAAGAAGCCTCAGTCGGTTCTATATGGTGCGGATCGAGAAGTGATCTACTTCAATCCGGAAAACGATCTGACGGAAATAGTCATCGGGCTACTTAAGCGAGACATTCCAGCGGCCTCGACGGCAGCGGCACCGGCTGTGCCTGGAGCTCCTGGGGTGGGTCCCGCTGGAGGCAAGACACCGCTTTTGGCCAATCCACCTACGGGTCCGAATCGTAAGTAACCTGCGAAACGATTGATCGCTAGAAAACGGATTTTCTTTCGAAGATGATGCAGGCTCCCTTCCAAAATACGATCGCGCACCTAGCCCATGTCAGTGGCAGAGGCTACTGGTCTGGCAAGAGCGTTTCGCTTACGTTCTTGCCGGCCGAGCCCGATACTGGGATCGTCTTTCGGCGAGTCGACGTTGCTGGCAAGCCGATGATACCAGCATTGGCGAGTCATCGGACCGATGCGCAGTTGCGAACTAAACTCGTATGCGGCGGTGCGAGCGTCGAGATGGTCGAACACGTGCTAGCGGCGTTGTATGGTATGGGGATTGACAACTGCATCGTCGAATGCGACGGAGCTGAAATGCCCGGCATGGACGGCAGCGCGTATGCGATGGCCCTTGCGATCCACCAAGCTGGGCGAATAACCTGCGACCAACCGGCTAGGTATCGCCGGATCGAACAAACGATCCGAATCGGCGACGAACAAGCTTACGTCGAAGCCAACAGAGCTCAGGTACCTGGGCTGACTCTTGTATACCACCTGGACTACGGTCCTAGCAGTCCGATCCCGTCGACGTCTTCAAGCTGCTTGCTCAATCCTGAGGAGTTCCTCACCTCGATCGCACCGGCACGAACATTCTTGACCGAGAGCGACGCGGCGAAACTCCAGCAAAGCGGTCTTGCGCAGCATGTCACGCATCGCGACTTGGTGATCTTTGGGAAATCTGGACCGATCGATAATCAGCTGCGCTTTCCCGACGAATGTTCCCGGCACAAGTTGCTGGATCTCATAGGGGATCTGGCACTTTGCGGACAACGGCTCGACGGCATGGTCTTTGCCTGCCGCAGCGGACACAACCTAAACGGACGGATGGCCGAGCGCATCCAGAGCAGCAGCGATCCATCCAATGATTCGCTGCTCAAAGCGGCTTGATAATCCCCAATGAAATTCATCCTAACAGTGCAAGCAACTGTCGAACGATAGAAAGCGGACCCAGGACATGTCAACGATCATCGCTCATACCGCAGTGGTGGACCCTCGAGCTGAACTCGACGAAGACGTTCGGATCGGGCATCATTGCGTCATTGGCCCACACGTGCGGATCGGACGTGGCACACGTTTGGAAAACGGCGTAACGATCACCGGCCATACGACCATCGGCCGCGACAACCGTTTTTTTACTGGATGCATCATCGGCGGCGAGCCTCAAGATCTTTCTTACCAAGGTTCCCCGACCCAGGTGGTCATCGGCGATGCGAACGTCTTTCGAGAATGCACGACGGTCAATCGAGGGACCGAAAAGGACCAAGGAGTCACGTCCATCGGGAGCCAATGCTACTTTATGGCCACCTCGCACATTGCGCACGACTGCGTCATCGAGGACCGTGTGATCACTGCCAACAACGTCATGCTCGGGGGGCATGTTCGCGTCGAGCACGACGCGACACTCAGCGGCGGTGTTGCGGTCCATCACTTTGCCTCGATCGGCTGCTACAGCTTTGTCAGCGGTCTTTCGCGGGTTCTCCAAGATGTACCGCCATACATGTTGGCCGAGGGTTTTCCGGCCCGGCCACGATGCGTCAATGTCGTCGCTTTGAAACGCAAAAACTTTAGTACATCGGCGATCCGCGCGATCGGCGAAGCCCACAAGTTGCTTTACCGTTCCAAGGTGGGTATCAAGCATGCTCGAGAGATTCTCCAAGGGGATGGCATCCTGACGCCGGAGCTCGAGACCCTCTTTGCGTTCATCGATAATTCCTCCGAGGGCCGCCACGGACGGGGTCGGGACCGCCGCGCGGCTGCTTGATCGATCCCCAAAGCTCTAGGTGCGAACATGGAATCGTCTGCTACGTCGAAAATCCCAGTTGCGGTCATCGGAGCAGGGCATCTTGGACGCATCCATGCAAAACTGCTGGCGGCTCGCAACGATTGCGAGCTTGTGGCCGTTTGCGACCCGATTCCAAGCTCACGCGGTTGGATCGAGGAGAACCTTAAGGTCCCCACGGTTCCCGATTACAAGGAGCTTGCCAACTCTGTGGATGCGATTGTGGTAGCCACGCCGACGATCTACCACTACCAAGTAGGGGCTTGGGCATTGGAACATGGCATTCACACCTTGATCGAAAAACCGATCGCCAACACCGTCCAGCAGGCCCAGGAGCTAGGGCGACTCGCATCGACGCATGGAGCGATATTGCAAGTTGGGCATGTGGAGCGATTCAACCCGGTCTGGGAATCGTTACAAGCTCGGATCGACCCCAAAACGGTTCGATACGTCGAGAGCCGGCGCGAGGGGGTCTATACCGGTCGTAGCACAGACATCGGGATCGTATTGGATTTGATGATCCACGATCTGGATTTGATCCTGAGTTTGATCGATTCGCCATTGACGAATATTCGCGCAACTGGACGATGCGTTTTGGGCCAGCACGAGGACCTAGCAATCGCCGACTTGGAGTTCCAAAACGGGGCGCGAGCCCATCTTCGGGCTTCTCGGATCAGTTCGACTGCGGCTCGGGTGATGGAGATCCAAGCACAACGAGAGTGGTATGAACTCGATTTCTCGACGGTTAGTTTGACCGCAACTCGTGCCACTGAAACCGTCGAGAGTGGGGAGTTGCAAGCCGATGGCCTCGATCCTATCGAGCGGGCGCGGGTCAAGGATGAACTTTTTACAAGGTGGCTTGATCGCACGCAGACTACTCCGCCAACGTCCAATGCGATTCAAGCCGAGCACAGCGATTTCTTGGAATCGATCCGGTATGGCAGGCAGCCCAGGGTATCAGGGACTGCGGCGATTCGCGCCTTGGAAGTGGCTTGTGCCATCACCAACCAGATCACCAACGGCCGATTGCGGATCCACCGCCGGGCCGCTTAGCGGTCCTCTCTGGATCCAGGCCTGCAGAATTCGGTCCGGACCGCTGATGGGATATTCGATCCGGACCGCTGATGGACGCTGATGGGACGCTGATGAAAACAGGATCATAGCCCGGTGGTTAGGTTCGGTGGTCTTGGTTCGGTATCAGCGACTATTAGCGTGCATTAGCGGTCCTCTCCGGATCCAGGCCTGCAGAATTCGGTCTGGACCGCTGATGGGGTATTCGATCCGGACCGCTGATGGACGCTGATGGGACGCTGATAAAAACAGGATCATAGCCCGGTGGTTAGGTTCGGCGGTTAGGTTCGGTGGTCTTGGTTCGGTGGTCTAGGGTGCTACGAAAGCGGCTTGGACGTCGAGTTTCTTCGCGTCGATGAGTTTGAGTTCTACGAGCGTATCAGCAAGCTGTTTCCAACGTTCCAAATTCATCGCGCCGATTTGACCCATGTCGTCCCCTTTGTAGCAAAGCGGTTTGAGGGCCTCGACTCCGTACTCTAGAGCCTCTTTGGTAAGCCCTTGTTTGTTGGCTGCCAGGATGACGTCGTTGGTGGCTTTCGGGTCGCTCAAGTATTTCTGCCATCCTTCGACACAAGCGCTGACCATCTGTTTGCTGATGTCGCTGTGATTCTTGACATAAGAATCGGTGCTCACCAGCAGGCTTGCATAAGGGTTGTAGCCGATCTCGGACATCATCAATTGATGGACTTCGACCCCCTGTTGTCGGGCCATGAACGGCTCGCTGAACGAGTAACCTTGGGCCGCGTATCCCGGACCTGCGACCAACTGTGCGACGCTTCCGAAGAAGGGGGCGAGTTTTACAGAATCGTCTAGTAGCCCTTTGCTCTTGAGGAATGGGACATAGGGTCGGCCCGAGTCGATTTGCAGGGTGATATTCTTCAGCTGCTCAAAGGATTGGATCCCCGAATCGGCGCGAACCATGATACAACGCGGGCCGTTTTGGATCGGAGCCATCAGGGCCACGATCGGAGCATCTTGATTTCGAGCGATGAGAACATCGTCGGCATTGACCACACCGAATTCTGCTCGCCCGAGGGTCAGCGTTTGAGGCACGACCGTCGTTTTGCCACCTGGCTGGATTTCAACATCTAGTCCGTACTTTTCGAAAATCCCGTGGACCTTGGCCGCATAAAAACCTCCATGCTCGGCTTCGGGATACCAATTCAAAAGCAGCTTAACTTTCGTCAATGCCGTTTTCGAATCCTTGGCAGATTTAGAAGCCACAGGTTTTCCAGCATCGCATCCGAGCATCGGAACCGAACAGACCAGCGCCAAAGCCAAAGCGCTCAAGCTCAGGACAGGCAAGCTTGCTGAAGAGATACTCTTTTGGCGCACGGTCTTTGGGCGGACGGTTCGGTGTTGGTTCATTTTTTGATTCTCGGCAACGAAAACAAGGGGACACAAAGGGTGGGAGAGCACCGCCTAGATTAGGATATGCAGTAGTCTAGTCTCCGGAGAGGGGGCTTGGGAGATGCGTCAGGGAGAGGCGCTTGGTGGATCCTCGATGGTGAAACTATGGGAAAGTTACGGATGGTTTTCGGGATTCAATGTTGGCGAAGTCGTATGCTTGTCTAAAATCCTGGGACTTTGAACCGGCTCCCATCGACGAAATCATCGCGCAGACGACTTTTAGATTCAGAATGGCTTATTCTCAACGTTTCCCTTTTCAGAAGATTGCCGAAGATCCAACGACTTCAGCCCGGCGAGGGATTTTGAGTCTTCCGCATGGCCAGGTCCAGACGCCTGCGTTTATGCCGGTCGGGACTCAGGGCACGGTCAAGGGGCTTACGATTGACCAGATCGAAGCCACTGGAGCTGACATTATTTTAGGGAATACTTATCATTTGTCCCTGCGTCCGGGGAGCGAGTTGATTGCCGAGCTTGGTGGGCTCCATGGGTTCATGGGTTGGGATCGCCCGATTTTGACGGACAGTGGTGGATTTCAGATTTTTTCGCTTGGTGACATGACCAAGGTCAGTGAGCAGGGGGCGACGTTCAAATCCCACTTGGACGGGTCGACCGTGCATCTGAGGCCAGAGGATTCGGTCCGTATTCAGCAAGAGCTCGGGAGCGACATCGCGATGGTGCTCGACCATGTGGTCGCATTGCCAGCCGGACTTGATCAGGTTCGCGATGCCATGGAGCGATCGTTGCGGTGGGCCCAACGATGTCAAGATTGCCGTAGCCGGAGCCAGCAAGCGATGTTTGGGATCGTCCAGGGGGCATTATTTCGGGAGTTGCGTGGGGAGAGTGTGAGGGTCTTGGAGGGGATGGAATTTGATGGGATGGCGATTGGGGGGTTGGCGGTGGGTGAGGAGAAGGGGGAGCGGGAGGAGGTCTGTGAGTTGACGGCGGCGATGATGCGGGAGGATCGGCCGCGGTATTTGATGGGGGTGGGGAC
>CAILTZ010000074.1 GCA_903837255.1 uncultured Pirellula sp.
CTTTGAACAGGATTTCAGTCATGTATATTCCTCGTGCGTTATGAAGTTAGTGACGTGAGGGGAACCACGAAAAACACGGGTTTTTGGAACCACGAAAGACACGAAAGACACGAAAGAAATCCAACAAAAACGATTCGAACTCGTTCAAGAATCGATTCATGCAACTCCTATTTTTCCCCCCTCTGTTTTCCGCCCTCCGGGTTTCTTCCCTCTTATTTTCGTGCCTTTCGTGTTTTTCGTGGTTCCCTTCCCCCCCTGTCTTCCGCCCTCCGGGTTTCTTCCCTCTTATTTTCGTGCCTTTCGTGTTTTTCGTAGTTCCAAAACCTCGGGCCTCGGGGAAGTTTTTACTCGATACCAAGGCTTGTGACACACGCCGAGGTGCCTTGGAGGGCCGCGTGCAGTGAGCGTTCGCGTTGGCGAGGTCGGCCGTCTAGGGCCCAGCATTCGGCTTCGTAGGTGAGTCGATGAATGGCGTTTTCGACCCACTTGCGATGTTCTTCCACCCCCGCCTCATCGAGCTTACGAGGAACCGTCATTCGAGTACCGAGGATCAATCGGGCTCGGGATCCAGGCCGTGGGATCGCAAAGCGATCCCAGGTCGAAGCTCGGTAGGGTTTATCGTATCCGACTCCCACCGGAATGATCGGGACCTGGAGGAGCGAGCTGAGTTGGATGCAGCCGGGGGCCATGACTCTGCGCGGGCCCTTGGGGCCGTCTGGGGTGACGACCAAGCTGCTGTTTTGATGCTCTTTTCGGTACTGCAAGATCGCCTTGAGGCCACCTTTGGTCGACGAGCCTCGGACGGTATGAAAACCGAAGTCCTGGGCCAGCCAGCCGAGCCAATTCGCATCGCGATGCTGGCTGACCAAGAGGGTCATGCCCGATCGGCTACGGGTTACAAAGGGTAGGAGGATGTTCTCATGCCAAAACAGGTACACAGCCGGTGTGGTGAATTGATCGGTCGTCACATCCACATCTTGGCTGTAGTCTGCGACGCGAGCGTCGAGGGTTCTGACGATCCCTTTGATCAAGCTGCCGACGAGGAACGCCACCGGACGGAGGATTTTTTTGTTCACGGTAACTTGTTCACGGTAACTTAGGTGAAATCGATTTTCACTCTGCCTTGGAAGACCTCGACGGCTGGCCCGGTCATGAAGACGTGTTTGGAGGATTCGTCCCAGCGCAGCGTCAGGTCGCCACCGGTAAGGTGGTTGAGGATGGTGCGGTCGGTTCGCTCGGTGAGAACTCCGGCGACGCATACGGCGCTAGCACCTGTGCCGCAGGCCCAAGTTTCCCCGGAGCCGCGTTCCCAGGTTCGCTGGCGGACTTCGCCTCGGGCGAGAATTTCGACGAACTCGACGTTGGTTCTTTTTGGAAAACGGTTGTCGTTTTCGATCAAAGGGCCGATACCCAGCACAAGCTCATCGGAGATCTCTGGAACGAAGATTACGCAGTGGGGGTTTCCCATCGAGACGCAGGTGCCAAAGAGTGTATGGCCTTTGTATTCGAGCTTGTGGTTGATGACCGGTTGGTCAGATGTCCCAAGTGTGGTGGGTATCTGGCTTGCCAGTAGCCTGGGCTCCCCCATATCCACGGTGACTTGGTCGACCACGCCGCTGGTTGTATTCAAGTCCAGCGACAGCACACCGGCACCGGTTTCGATCGCCAGTTTGGGTTTCCGAGCGATGCCCGAATCGTGCACGAACTTGGCCACACACCTGATGCCGTTTCCACACATCTCCGATTCGCTTCCATCGGCGTTGAACATCCGCATACGAGCATCGGCCCGATCGGAGGGCAGGATCAAGATCACGCCATCACCACCGATTCCGAAACGTCGGTGGGAGAGTTCGACAGCGAGTCGCTCAAGGTCTTTCGGGAGCGATTGTGTGAAGCCTTCGATGTAGACGTAGTCGTTCCCGGCGCCGTGCATTTTGGTGAATGCTAGTTCCTTCACGGTAATTCCTTTTCTGAGTGGATCAGCAGATCGGGAGTTTGGCTCGATCTTGGACGTATTATGATAAGTTCGTTTGGAGATTCCTAGACGACTTGGAGATCTCCGCCGACATTGAAAACAGTCGCACAGGGGCTTACGCCTCTTCGTTTTCCTCTTCGGTGTCGTCTTCGAATTCCTCTTGCTCGATGAACTCTTCGTACTCGTCCTCGGCGTGATCCTCGGCATCGTCGTCTTGGACGGCGATCACAGGTTCGCTCTTTCGTGATGTTTTGGTCTTGGGAACCACCGGTGCGTCGTCCCAGTTGTTCTCGCGCCGAATCTTGTTAGACCGTTTTCCAGACCCTGATCCTTCTTCGGGTTGAGCTCGCATCCGCTCCCACTGGTCGATTGTGATGACAACCTCACGGGCTTGGGAGCCGGCATACTCGCCGACGATCCCATCCTCGGCCATGAAATCGATCAGTCGGGCGGCGCGTCCATAACCAATTCCCAGGGCTCTCTGCAGCAGCGAACAGCTTCCTCGACCCTCGCGAACCACGATGTCGACGGCGGCTTCGTACAAATCGTCCCGCTTCCTGAAGCCGCCCGGTGCGGCTTCTTCCTCTTCCTTGTCGTCCTTGATCTTCAGTTGCACGAGCTCCTGAACAAAGTTCTGTTCGCCGGTGCTGCAATGATCGACTACTGCATTGATTTCATCATCGCTCAAATAAGTCCCCTGGCCACGCAGAAGCGTGCTGGTCCCTGGCCACAAAAAGAGCATGTCCCCGTTGCCCAAGAGTTTGTCGGCCCCGTTCTCGTCGAGCACCACCCGGCTATCTGTCCGGCTGGCGACTTGGAAGCTGATCCGCGCGGGCAAGTTGCTCTTGATCAATCCGGTGATGACGTCGACCGTCGGCTTTTGCGTTGCAAGGATCAAATGGATGCCGACGGCCCGGCTCTTTTGTGCCAAGCGAATGATGTGGGCTTCGACCTCCTTGCCAGATGTCATCATCAAGTCGGCCATTTCGTCGGCCACGATAACGATGAAAGGCAAGTGGTCGGGAATCATCTCGGCTTCTTCCTCGGACTGCGGTCGGAGCCGCTCGCGGAGTTCGTCGCGGCCGAGTTGGTTGTAGCTGGTGATGTGCCGCACCCCTGCCCGAGCAAGAAGCGCGTAGCGATCCTCCATCTTGTCGACGGCCCAAGCCAAAATCGCTTCGGCTTTGCGCATGTCGGTCACCACGGGGTGCATCAAATGGGGCAATCGTCCGTAGCCGCTGAGTTCGACCATCTTCGGGTCGATCATCAGCATCCGAACTTCGTCGGGTCGGCGGGCCATCAAGATCGAGCAGATGATTGAGTTCAAGCAAACGCTTTTGCCCGTACCGGTACGACCCGCGATGAGCAAGTGAGGAAGTCCCGCCAGATCGACCGACAGGGGTTTTCCCGATACGTCCTTGCCCAGGAACAGCGGGATCTTCATCTTGCGCACCTGTGCGGCCCCCTCCTCGATGACTTCGCGCATGCGAACCACTTGTCGCTTTTCGTTCGGGACCTCGATCCCCACAGTGTTCTTGCCTGGAATCGGTGCGACGATACGAACGCTCGGTACCCGCAGGGCGATGGCCAAGTCGTCGGCAAGTCCGGTGATCTTCGAGAGCCGCAGCCCGGCTTCCA
>CAILTZ010000075.1 GCA_903837255.1 uncultured Pirellula sp.
AATGTCGGGGTTTGCCCTGAGCTCCTGGGTGACTCGATCGACCCAAACCAGCTGATCGAAGGGCTCTGTGTCACTGGGTCTGGGGAACTTGAGCAATACCTCGACCGACGCAATTGGACCGAGGTGTTCCTCGATCCACGCCATGGACTGTCGGGTTTCGCTCTCCCTAGGAAACATGTCGTCGAATTTGGTCGACGATTTTAGGTGCAGCAGACCGTAAAAGCTGATCCCAAGAAGTGCCATTCCCAGAACGCAGATCGCTGCGTAGTGGGATTTGACCCAAGCTGCATAAGCGGTAGCCCAGGGGGATACCGGTGGGGAGGAATCATGGTCCCCGGTTCGTTGTGGGTTGAGTTCGACATCGGTTGCTTGTTTGGCAAGATAGCGTTTTTTGCAGAGCCAATCCGATAGCTTAGGGAACGCTAGAAACAGAACAACCGTTGCGATGCACAAGCAGCAGGCTGAGTAGATTCCAAAGGTTCGAACCGGTGAAAGCTGGCTTGTCGCAAGAGCGATCATGCCCAGGGAGGTAGTCAGGGTCGCAAGGGCACTGGGTTTGAGCCCTAGCAAAATCGCGCGCGCCCCGAGGTGATCGCGATGGGAGTAAGCCACATCGCCATAGTAATTCATGAAATGGACGGCAGCCGATAGCGTGAGCATAAAGACTAGGGTTGGTAAGACGATCAGCACGGCGCTGAACTCTCCTCCGGTCGATGCGACTAGAGCGACAGCGATCAATTGGCCGACCCCGGCGATCAGCAGGACGGTGATTGCTCCACGGACACTTCTCAAACACAGCCAAGCGAGCACCACGCCCATGATGCTCGACGGGAGGACCAAGCGTTTAAGGCTTTTCTCGGCGGCCTGGTCCACCGCGTAACCTTCGTAGATGCTTCCGACCATTTGCAATTGGTCGCGACCGAGTCCATCGACGCGATCGGCAGCGTTGCGGACTAGCTCGATCGATTTATTCTGCGAAGCGATACCCGCAGGATTAAAGCGAATGAAAATCGCAGCCGTGCCATCCTTGCCGACGAACGAGCCTTCGAGCCTCGCGCGTGCAACCGCAGGAGCAAGGCTCAGAGGTGGATCGACGAGACCTTTGAAGATGTCCTCGGAGGTTTGGAGCGACTCGACCAATGGGCCGCTGGATGAGGCCCCAGAACGGGTATCCTCAAGCTGGGCATCCCTTGGCTGGGTATCGAGCTGGAGGATTGTTTGTGACAGGGAGCTCAAGCGGGGGTCGGCCAGCGAGGAGCCTTCCCAGGAGACGACCAGATACTGATCGGAACCGAAATGTTTGGTGAACCACTCGTATCGAGATCGTTCAATTCGTCCCTCGGGCAGCCAAGCGTGGGCCGAGGCCGAACCGATCTTGATCTTGGATGCTCCCCAAAGAATGACTGGCAAGAGGAAAGCCAGGAGGATCAGGAACCAAAACGAGTATCGCTCGAGTAGCTTTGCTTGGGAGACTGGCTGTGAAAGCGACACGGATGGAATCCCAGTTCAGGGCTGAGTTCATGGGCTGGGCAAATTTTGCATTGGGCGCGATCACACTGGGCGATCACTCTGGGCGATCACACTGGGCGATCACACTGGGCGATCACACTGGGCGACGGCGTGGGCTGAGACGTTCGAAAAGACCTTTCTTGGGAGCCGGCACGGCAGGCTTGGGATCGCTTGGCGCATCGACGCGTTGATGTGCCGAGATAACTGGTTCGAGATCTGCTAACTCTCCGAGGTACTTATTTTTGACTTGCGGATCGCATCGCACGGTCTCGGGATCTCCCTCACAAAACACCTTTCCTTCATCGATAACATAGCAACGATTGACGCTTCTGAGAATCTCTTGGGCATCGTGATCCGTGATCAAAACGGAAATGCCTGCGGCT
>CAILTZ010000076.1 GCA_903837255.1 uncultured Pirellula sp.
CCCGGCGCGACGCAGCAGTCGCGTCATCTCGCTTTGTAGGTTGGCATTCTTCCAACTCATCGCCGCGTTGGCTGCGGCGCGGTACTGGGGAGCAGCGACAAAGTATTCGCTCTTATCCCCGAAGCTTTCAAAGGCTTCGTTGAGGATTGTCCCCTCTTTATGAAGATGGGCTCCATTTTGGAAGACTCCATTTTTTGTGGTACAATGATGCCCATAGTTGAGGGGGAATAGCATGAATCCAGCATTAACGGTGGTCGGAGATCAACTCTGGCGAAGAATTGGGGAATCGATGGATCGAGTTGAGTTGCGTCTTAGGAAAGCCGTATCCATTCTCGAGTCCACCTCGATTCCATTCGCGATCGTCGGAGGAAATGCAGTAAGAGTTTGGGTTGCTCAAGTCGATCCTGGAGCAGTACGTGCTACAAACGATGTTGATATCTTGATTCGTCCCGAGGATCTTGACCAACTCAAGCAGGTGATGGCCGAAAATGGATATCATTACCGGAAAGCTGCGGGCTTGGACATGTTCCTCGAAGGAAAAGAGGATTCGGTACGTTATGCGATTCATATTGTGTTAGCGAATCGGATGGTCAAACAGGACGACTTCGAGCCGAACCCGGATGTCGAGCCGGTTGAATATGGGGATGGAATTCGGATCTTGCCACTCGACAGGCTTGTTCGAATGAAGTTGAACTCCTTTCGACTCAAGGACCGCGTTCACCTGTTAGACATGATTGAGGTTGGGCTTGTGGATGAAGCCTGGATAACGAAATTCCCAAAACCTTTGTCCGATCGCCTCCAATCCTTGATGGATGACCCAGACCAGTAACTTATCCCGGTTTATCACCGCTAAAATCCACGAGTGAAAGCGTAGGTGCTGATATTCCCACAGCGTTGGTCGCCCCATTGGTCAAACTCCTTGTAACCCTTGGCCAACGGCGAGGAACTTGACCAAGCTCGCCAGGATGCTGCGTCTGGGGCAAGACGGAGGAGTTCACATCCGGGGACTTGGCGATCCATTCAAAAAACAGCCGAGGCTAACCACAGAGACTCGGAGACACAGAGACGCGCAGAAAACAGATCTTGCAGTAGGTAGATCATCAATAGTCGTTGGCTCAGGGAGACGGCTCGATTCTGCGTCCCTGCTATCCATCAATAGATTCGAATTGCTTGCTTGGCGATCTTCCTTTGCGTGCTTTGCGCCTTTGCGAGAGATTAGGAGCCCAGGCTTCGAAATGAGCCTGGCACCAAAGAAGGGGCGGAGGATTGCTCACAAAATCCGCCGGGCGTCGGGCTCATAGAGGAGCACCGACGATTGATCGAGAAAGAGATTGCCCGCGATCGGGTGCTCTAGACCTGTGCTTTGGCCGGCTTGATCCGCCCCAGGCGGGTCAAGGCCTCATGCTGAGCGGGGAGGTGAGTGCCGTTGGTGCCGTACTTCTTGATCAGTACATGAACGTTCTCGCTGGGCTGCGCCCCTACGCTCATCCAGTAATCGATTCGATCACCCTTGAGGATAGCTCGGGCATCGGTCTCTCGGCACATCGGGTCGTAATGCCCGAGTTCTTCCAAGACCCGACCGTCGCGAGGGCTCCGTTGATCGATGGCGCACAAACGATAAAAAGGTCGATTTTTGCGGCCCATCCGCTTCATTCGAATTCGTACCGACACGGATTACTCTCCAGTAGAAACAAAAGTCTTTGAGGGGAGGAAATGATAACGATCGAGGATCAAACTGGGGAGTGAAAAACTGGGACATGGAGCAAAAAAACGGTCCAAACACCAATTTTTCAAAGGAATGATCGGTCGGACCCAACGTTTCGGACGCGGATCGAGCGCTAATTCCCTCGTTTTTTCTTGCGAAGGAGCCTTTCTCTTTCTTTTTGCATCTTTTCCCGTTCTTTGGGGGTCAACCGCTTTCCAGTGCTCCCCTTGAGCCTCATCCCTTCGAGTGGATTTTGAGGGTTGTCGGCCATCATGCCCCGCATTTGCTGGAGCATCTTCATCTTGTCTCCGACCGAGCCTTGGGTGGCCAATTGCATCATCGGCTTGATCATTTCGAACTGTTTGACAAGCTCAGAGACTTGATTGGGGCTGACCCCGCACCCCTTGGCGATCCGATTTCGCCTGGAGCTATCGATGGTTTTTGGATCCAAGCGTTCGGAGACGGTCATCGAATCGACGATGCCCGAGAGCCGTGACATTTCCTTTTCGTTGTCCGTGTTGGCCATCATCTTGGAGATCTCGCCCATGCCTGGCATGAGGCCGAGCATTTTGGTCATGAGGCCGGGTTTACGAAGCTTTTGCATCATGTCGCGAAAGTCGGCCAGGGTGAACACTCCCTTGGACATCCGCTCCTCGATGCTTTTTCGTTCCTTTTCGTCGATCAGGCGGTGGGCTTCGCGAGCCACTTCGACGATGTCACCCATCGAGAGGATACGGCTGGCCATGCCTTCGGGGCGAAACGGTTCGAGGGCATCCAAATGCTCGCCGGTTCCAATGAATTTGATGGGCACAGACGTTACGGCCTTGACGCTGATGAGGGCTCCACCCCGAGCATCCCCGTCGAGTTTGGTCATGATCACGCCGTCGAGGCTCAAGGCGTCGTTGAAGGCCTTGGCGCTGTTGACTGCGTCTTGGCCGGTCATGCCGTCGACAACGAGCAGAACTTGCGTCGGCTCGATCGCCCGGTCGATCTGTTTGAGCTGTTCCATCAGCTCGGCGTCGATGGCAAGCCGGCCGGCGGTATCGAGGATCACCACGTTGGCACCGGCTAGTCTGGCCGCCTCGAGCCCTTCGCGGCAGACCTTCACTGGGTCATTTTCACCCGGTTTGCTAAAAACGCCCACTCCGACCTGCTTGCCGATCACGTGGAGTTGCTCGATGGCTGCGGGTCGTTGGAGGTCAGCGGCCACCAGGAAAGGCTTGAGTTTTTGCTCTTTAATCAGTAGCGAGAGCTTGCCGCAGGTGGTGGTTTTTCCAGAGCCTTGCAAGCCGCACATCATGATGGACGTCAGCTCGCCCCTTTTGAGCGGCAGGCTGTTGTCGACCGGTCCGAGGAGTTTGACGAGCTCCTCGTAGACAATCTTTACAAATTCTTGGTCTGGCCTGAGACTCAGCAGGACCCGGCGACCTTCGGCGGCGAGTGCGACG
>CAILTZ010000077.1 GCA_903837255.1 uncultured Pirellula sp.
CGCTATTCCCAAATGTACCTTGGGTCATATTCAATTTCATGGGATTTAAGAATGGCTAGATATTCCTCCTGGAAGGTCCTAGCCCGATGATGTTCCATCTGCTGGTCTATGTAGCGGATCACACAATCCTTTTCTCGATGGCTAACTGTAAAAGCCCCATAGCCATCCTGCCAATGAAATCTGAGTTGAATCAAATTTTCCTCATTGATCTGTTTGCTCGTGCTACTTTTCAACTGTCTTGTAAAGTCTGCAACGGCAATTTTTGCTGGAATTCGTACTAAAAGGTGCGCATGGTCATAATAGCCCCCAATACGAAGTGCATGACCCATCAGATTATGGGTGATACCAGCCATGTACCTCCACACTGTATCTCTAAATCGATCGTTTCTTAGCAGTGGAGTTCTCCCCTTGGTGCTGAAAACGAGGTGATATAAAAGTTGCTGGTGTGATGCCATAATTGTATTTCTCCCTCTCATCAATAAAGGTTTGTGTTCCAAAAAAGGAGACTTCTTGGTTTTACCATGGAGGAGAAAAAATTAGCGATTTTGGTCAGTAATTTTTGCGGCAGAGATGTGTCGCCCTCCGGGCTGAAGACCCAGAGGCTGGCGCCTCAAGACCGGTAGCTTACGCACACCGGCAGAGATATGTCGCCCTCCGGGCTTGAAGACCCAGAGGCTGGCGCCCTGGACCGGTGGCTTACGCACACCGGCAGAGATATGTCGCCCTCCGGGCTTGAAGACCCAGAGGCTGGCGCCCAAGACCGGTGGCTTACGCACACCGGCAGAGATATGTCGCCCTCCGGGCTGAAGACCCAGAGGCTATCGCCTCAAGCCTGCTCCTGGCTGTTTGGATTTAGCCCGGAGGGCGGCACAAGAACTGCCGGTGTGCGTAAGCCACCGGAGAGCGTCGAAACAGCCACAACCATCAAGAGAGGTGGACGCCAAGCTCCTTGAGCCGAGCGACGATTTGGTCGATCGTCAACGGCTTGCCGCTAGCCTCCGCAGCTTTGGCCTCGGTGTAGATCGTTAAGACGACATTGCGGTTGATGCCAAGTCGTCCGAGCAACGGCAGGACGCGCTGGAGGGCATCGAGTTCACCGAGCACTGGCGGTCGAACAACCGGTGGCGTGTTGGTCGGTGGAGCATGGAGCTTTTCCCAATCGACTCCCAGTTCTTCGAGCCGCGCTCGGACTTGTTGAAGATCCAGCGGGGTGCCTGCACGGATCGCATCGAAAATCTCTTTGCTAATCGTCTCGACGACTTGGGGGGTTACACCCGCATTTTTTAAACGTGCGAGAATCGATTCGGCGATCGGCTCGGTGACCATGATCGCGGGCATGATCGGGCGCTCGGGTTGTTCTGGTCGCTCTGGCCGCTCTGGACGCTCTGGACGCTCTGGACGGGTTTCTCCGGGGTTCGCTTCTCCGGGGTTCGTTGGTCCTGGGAGGATCGAGCCGACATCGACACCAAGTTCGGTCAATCGAGTGCGAATTTGCATCAGGTCCAGAGGTGTGCCGGCTTGCTGTGCTGCGATCATTTCACTGGAGATTTTGTCGATGACATCGGAGGGGACATTGAAGGCCTCCAATCGTCTCGAAAGCCCTTCGATGAAGTGCTCGAGCCGCTTGAGTTCGACTTGTTCAGGTGTGTCGTCCGAAGGCGTCGGATCGCTTTCGGAGGATTCGTTCGACTCATCGCTGTCGTCGGACTTCCAACGAAGTGATCCGTTGACAACGTGATCACCGAGTTCAGGGCGACCGCCGGACCGGAGGGTATCCAGAGCCGCATGGGCATCGTCGATGGTGAAGTTCGGAGGTAGGACATTCGATGCGATGGATCGTTCGATGCGTTCGATGCGGCGCTGGACTTCGACGCGACTGGCTCGAGAGGCGGTGGCTCCCATCGACGTTTGAGAGTTTAGTTGATTGATGACCGAGAGGGCATCGAGTGGCGTAAGCGACCCATCGGCATCGACATCGACCAATCCGGAACCGCTTGAGGTTGGGCTTGATGGGTTTGCCGAGCGCGATTGATTGATTCGGTTGATAACGACCAGTGCGTCCAGGGGAGTGATCGAGCCACTGGCATCGGCGTCCTCGGGAAGGACGAAATTGTGGAAGCAGTCACCGGCCAAAACCGACCTGCTCTCGAGACCCTCGATGAACATCCTCCGAGACATCTTGGAACGTTTCATGGCGGAAC
>CAILTZ010000078.1 GCA_903837255.1 uncultured Pirellula sp.
CACCTGTGTCTCGCCCAAGAAGCTTCATTGCAGCTTTGACCGGAATGGGGTTGGTAGCAAGCGAGAGCATGTCGCGACAAAGCGGAAATAGCTTGTGATGCAACTTGGACGCTTCGGCAAAATCACCCGCCAGGGCCGCCTTAACCATCGCGAGCAGATCACCTGGCACAATGTTTCCCGCCACCGAAATGACACCTTGGGCTCCGATGCTCATCATGGGCAACGTCAGCGAATCGTCTCCGCTGAGGACCGTCAAGTTGGTTGCATTGAGGATCTGAGAGCACTGGTCCAGCGAACCCGTGGCTTCTTTGACCATGGTGATGTTTGGCAGTTCGGCTAGCTTGGCGATCGTCTCGGGTTCGATGTTTTTGGCGGATCGCCCGGGGATGTTGTAGACGCAGTGGGGGATACCGATTTCCAAAGCAATGGCTTTGAAGTGCTCGTAGAATCCGCGTTGAGTGGGTTTGTTGTAATACGGAGCGACTTGCAAGGAGGCATCGGCTCCTTCTTTGGCAGCCCAACGGGTCAAGCGGAGGGCTTCTGCAGTGCAGTTGCTGCCGGTTCCGGCCATGACCTTGCATCGCCCGCGGGCGGCTTGGACGACTTCGCTGATGACACGCTCATGCTCGTCATGCGAGAGGGTAGGGGACTCGCCAGTGGTTCCTACGGGGACCAAGAAGGTGACCCCGGACTTGATCTGAAAATCGATCTGCTCTTGAAGGCGTTTGACGTCAAGTTTTCCGTCATGAAACGGGGTAACGATCGCTACTCCAACGCCGGCAAAATCGCTTCCCTTGCGAGGACTCATGAGCTGATGCCTTTAACTTTTAGCTACTGATTCTGAGCTTACCGCGAGCCTGGGCCAAAGCCCGTTCTTTGACGGCGCGAGCCTCGGGGCTCGTCGCAACCAATTCGGTTGCTTTTCTGAGTTCCTCTTCAGCACCCTGACGATCGATCTGTTCGGGTTTGAGCAATCGGTTGGTAAGCACATAGACCCCGTCGCGGGTGACCTGGACAAACCCACCATCGACAAACCAAGTTTGTTCGCCACTGGAGGACTTGAGTTTCATCAGTCCGTATCCGAGTCGGCCGACCATAGGGGCGCGACCTGGCAAAATCCCGAGCTCCCCATCATACATGGGGAGTTTGAGTGCATCGCACTGGACATCCAACTCGGTTTTTTCCGGAGTGACGACGACGCAATGTACGGCTTGGTCGGAGCTCATAGTTATTTCTTCCCTTGAGCAGCCATCTTGTTGGCTTGCGCCTCGACTTGCTCGATCGAACCGACGTACATGAATGCCGATTCAGGCAGGTGATCCCATTTGCCATCGCAGATCTCTTCGAAGCTGCGAATGGTATCGGCTAGCGAAGTGATTTCGCCGGGCTTACCGGTGAAGACTTCGGCGACCAAGAACGGCTGGGACAGGAATCGTTCGATGCGTCGAGCGCGACGAACTACGGTCTTGTCCTCTTCGCTCAATTCGTCAACGCCCAAGATAGCGATGATGTCTTGGAGTTCTCGGTAGCGCTGCAGGGTTCGTTGAACGCGCCGTGCGATGTTGTAGTGACGCTCACCGACGATCGCCGGATCGAGGATCCGGGAGTTGGATGCCAGCGGGTCGATCGCAGGATAGATCCCCTTTTCGGAGATCGATCGTTCGAGGTAGATAAACGCATCGAGCTGACCGAACGCGGTGGCTGGTGCAGGGTCCGTCGGATCGTCAGCGGGAACGTAAACGGCTTGCACCGAAGTGATCGCACCACGTTTGGTCGAGGTGATTCGCTCTTGCAAAGCCCCCATCTCGGTGGCCAGAGTCGGTTGATAACCCACCGCAGAAGGCATCCGTCCGAGAAGTGCGGAGACTTCCGAGCCCGCTTGGGAAAAGCGGAAGATGTTGTCAACGAACAGCAGGGTATCTTTCCCTGTGGTATCGCGGAAGTATTCGGCCATGGTAAGAGCCGTCAGAGCGACCCGAAGACGGGCCCCAGGTGGCTCGTTCATCTGACCGAATACCATGCAGGTTTGCTCGATAACCTTGCGACCGGTCGTGCCGATCTCTGCTTCTTGCATTTCGAGCCAAAGGTCCGTTCCTTCGCGGGTTCGTTCACCGACCCCTGCGAACACCGAGTAACCACCGTGAGAGCTAGCTACCCGAGCGATGAGTTCTTGGAGAATAACGGTCTTACCCAACCCTGCACCACCGAACAGACCGGCTTTACCACCGCGAACGAACGGCGTGAGCAGGTCGATGACTTTGATGCCCGTTTCAAAGACTTCGGTGTTGGTCGAAAGTTCGGAAACCGTTGGGGCTTTGCGGTGAATAGGCCACTTGGTATCGGCCTTGACGTCACCGCGCTGGTCGATGGGATCACCGAGAACGTTGAAGACCCGACCGAGGGTTCCTTCGCCGACCGGGACCGACACGGGGCTACCGGTATCGACGCAGTCGAGTCCACGCATCAGGCCGTCGGTGCTACCGAGAGCAACGCAACGAACCTTGCCACCACCTAGGTGCTGCTGGACTTCGCCTGTGAGGTTGATTTCGACCCCTTTTTTGCTGCTGACGACCTTCACCGCGTTGTAAATTGGCGGCAGGTTGCCTTCGGCGAACTCTGCGTCGAAGGTCGACCCGATGACCTGACTGATTTTACCGACCCCTTTGGTGGTGGAGACGCTCATGATCTTCTCTGCGCTAGTTGTCTATAAAGTGACGGAATGGTTTGTTTGAATGGACCGGTGAATTCGCAAGACCCGAAGGAGGCTATCCCAGGGCTTCGACCCCGCCGATGATTTCCATGATTTCTTGCGTGATCTTGCTCTGACGAGCGCGATTGTAGGTTCTCGACAGGGCCTTGATGATATCCCCAGCGTTTTCCGTAGCGCTTTTCATAGCGACCATCCGAGCAATCTGCTCGCTGACGGCCGCATCCAAAAAGCACTTGAACAATCTGGCTCGAAAACTCGCCGGAACGACTTCTTGAAGGATTGCCGAGGCGTTGGGCAGAAACTCGTAATCGTCTCGAATCTTGCTCTCCTGGGCCAGGGCAACGTCGGTCGACTTTGTCTGTAGATCTAGCCCTGCGAAGGGCAGTAGAGTCTCGACGATCGGCAGCTGTTTCGAACTGGTGATGAACTTGGTGTAAGCCACATCGACCCGGTCGACTTGGCCTGACACATAGCGGTAGATCAGATCATCGGCGATTTTTGCTACCGAATCGAAGCTCGGTTGGTCATCGAATTCAGTGTACGTCTTCTCGATTGGGATTCCTGCGAATCGGAATGCTGAAATTCCACGTTTGCCGCTGACGGAGGTCTGCCCCGCATCGGCTTGCTCTTTGATCTCGTTGCGGCGTTGGGTAGCGACGCGTACTAGCGAGCCGTTGTATCCACCGCAAAGTCCACGGTTGGCTGTGAGGACAAGAATATCGACCGCCTTGACCTCCTCGTGAGCCACCAAAAGCGGGTGACTGACACTCGCTCCACTGCTTGCCAAGTCCTGGACGATTTGGGTGATACGCTTGGTGTAGTCGGTTGCGGCCGCAGCGCGGTCCATGGCCTTCTTGAACCTTGCGGTTGCAATCAGCTCCATCGTCCGCGTAATCTTGCGGATGTTGCGAACGCTTTTTCGGCGTTTATCGAGTTGACGAATGTTTGCCATTGCCAGTAGGTTCCTCGGCTGTTGTTACGCTCGGAAAGTCGCTTTGAAGGAGGTGATGGTCGATTTGATCATCTCTTCGATCTCTGGCGTCAAATCCGCAACTTCATTGATCTTCTTGATCACATCGCCTTTGCGATCTCGCAAAAAGTCCAATAGTCCGGTTTCAAACTCGCGGACCTTGGCGACCGGAACGTCGTCCAAATAACCCCGGGTACCGGCATAGATGCTGACGATCTGTTCGGCGACGTCCATCGGTTGGAACTGAGGTTGCTTGAGCAACTCAACCATTCGATAACCGCGATCGAGCTTGCCCTGTGTAGCCGGATCGAGTTCGGTACCCAGCTGGGCGAATGCTTCGAGTTCGCGGAAGGAGGCCAAGTCCAATCGCAGACCACCGGCGACCTTCTTCATGGCTTTGATCTGAGCATTGCCACCGACGCGAGAGACCGAGATACCGACGTTCATCGCCGGGCGAATACCGGCGAAGAACAAGTCTGGTTGCAGGTAGATCTGTCCGTCGGTGATCGAGATCACGTTGGTAGGAATGTATGCCGAAACTTCACCTTCGAGGGTTTCGATGATCGGAAGGCTCGTAATCGATCCGCTACCTAGTTCTTTGGAAAGCTTTGCCGATCGCTCCAGCAAGCGGCTATGGCAATAGAAAACGTCCCCAGGGAACGCCTCGCGTCCGGGTGGACGACGCATCAGCAAGCTCAATTGTCGGTAGGCGACGGCTTGTTTGCTCAAGTCATCGTAGACGACCAGAGCGTGCTGACCGTTGAACATGAAATGTTCTGCCATCGCGGTTCCAGCATAGGGAGCGACATACTGCAATGGGGCAGGGGAGCTAGCACCCGAAACGATGACCGTGGTGTATTCCATCGCACCGGCTTTTTCCAAGGCGTCGATGATCAAAGCGACCGAGGAGTCCTTTTGACCGATGGCAACATAGAAGCATTTCACTCCTTTGCCCTTTTGGTTGATGATCGCATCGACGGCGATCGCAGTCTTGCCGGTCTTTCGGTCGCCGATGATCAACTCCCGCTGACCGCGTCCGATGGGGGTCATCGCATCGATGGCTTTGATCCCGGTTTGCATCGGCTCGTTGACAGGATGGCGTTCGGACACACCGGTTGCAATGATTTCGACCGGTCGGCGAACATTCGTGCTGACCGGGCCTTTGCCATCGAGGGGATTTCCTAGCGGATCGAGTACTCGACCGATGACGGCGTCTCCCGCCGGAACGCTCAGCAGGGTACCCAAAGCCCGAACTTCGTCCCCCTCGCTGATGCTCAGATAATCGCCGAGGATGATCACACCGACGGATTTTTCTTCGAGGTTAAACGCTAGCCCGATCACTCCGCTTGGAAACTGAACCATCTCGCCGGACATCACGCCCGAAAGCCCGTAGACCCGAGCGATACCGTCCCCGACCTCAAGGACCGTTCCTACTTCGCGAACGTCGACCTGGCTACCGAACTGTTCGATTTCCTTCTGAATGACAGAGGCAATTTCATCCGAGTTAAACTTCATCTCATCGACCTCTAGGGTTCGTCTACGCAGTCAAAACTGCGGGAAGAAATGTTGGGTAAGGGAAAATGGAATGTTTTGGGAAAATCAGTGCAATCAAAGCTAAGTTGTCTGCACGTTAAGTTGTCTGAACAAGGGAGTCGACTGAGGACCGCAGGGCGTTATCGGCCCGTTGGCCGACCGTTTTTCGCAGTGCAGCGAGTTGGCCATCGATGCTACCATCGAGGACGGTGTCGCCGACGCGAACAATCAAGCCTCCAAGGATGCTCGGGTCAACTTTGGTGTTGAGCCGGACGTCTTTCTTGAAAATACTTGTGAGCTTCTCGGTCAACGAAGCCTTCGCTGCGGGTTCGAGTTCCTCTGCCACGGTGACTTGAACCTGTATTCGACCTGCTATTTCGTCTCGAAGATCCGATGCTGCCTGTTGGATCGCCCGCAGTGAACCGAGCCTTTGGCGTCGAGCGAGGATCTTCAGGAATGTCACCAACGTCGGACTCATCTTGCCTTCAAACACACGATCGATCATGGCCGATTTGTCCTCGACGGACATTTTGGGATTCGTCAACGCATATTCGACCTTGGGATTCTTGTTCAGCACGTCTGCGACCAAGGACTCGAGTTGCTCGACGACCTCGTCTAGGTTCTTTGAAGCTTGTGCAGCACCAAGCAAAGCCCTAGCGTAGACTTCGCCAACATGCTGCTCTTGGCTGTCAAATACGGTTGGTATTTTTTTGGTTTGCTCGGACATCGTTCGATCTTAGAGTTCGATTCTAAAGTTCGGTTCTAAAGCCAACCCTCGAGAGGTGCCGTAGAGTCTAAAAACCCGCTAAAATTAGTTTCCGCTTGGCAGTCGGCCCAAGGCCTCATTGATCAGCTTTTGGTGATCCCCCGTGTTGAGCTCACGACCGATCACACGCCTCGCCAATCCAAAGGCCAGGTCAGTGCTCTTGCTCGAAAGCTCCGAGAGAGCTGCTTGCTTGGCCGTCTCGATCTCGCTGCGAGCGCGATCGATCATGCGAGTCGCATCGGACTGAGCCTCGGTCTTGATCCTTTCGGCGACCAACTCCGCATCCCGCTTGGCCTGGTGAACGAGCTCTTGGGCTTTGACCGCCGCATCGGCGAGCTTGGCCTCGTATTGCTTGAGCTTTTCAGCAGCCTCTTGCGAAGCCTTTTGAGCATCGGCAATCTGGTTTGCAATCGTTGTTTCTCGCAGAGCAAGTGCCTGGGAGATTGGTTTCCATGCCACCAAGTAG
>CAILTZ010000079.1 GCA_903837255.1 uncultured Pirellula sp.
GGTGGTGGCCTGCCTTGCGTGTGAAGGGCTGAGGTTCATTGACAACGACTTTGAGGGCATGCAGCATACGTGCGTTCTGGTCACATCGCGCACCTGAAATCCTGTGGGTCTATTTAGTAAACTCGCGTCGCTTGCCATTCGCGCCTGGCACTACTACCGATGGGGCGGCAACCCTATCCTACGAGCGTCTTCGTTGAACCCCCAGCCAGCCGGATTTTTTGCTCGCAAGCTATCGGGATTTGCGACGGCGTAACAAAATCGTACCGCCGACAAACAATGACCAACTCGCAAGCGACACTGGCTCAGGAACCGCACCGCTCGAGAAGCTCTCGTTGCTGTAGCGGAGATATTGAACCTCAGCTTTCACATTGCCCCCGGTAGGAGTCCCATCACCAAAATAGAATTGATTGCCCGAATAACCCGATGGCCGAGCTCCAAATGCTACCCGAGTTCCATTGACAAAGAACTCGTATGTATTGGTTGCCCCATAGCCCTTGTATAGGAACGTGTTGAAATCTTGGGAAAAATCGTAACCGGCACCGCTCGTAACCTGGTAAATTTGCCACCCATTCTTGTTGATTGCAAAGGCCGAAGACACGTTAGGGTTGTAAGCCACGACGAAAAATCCGAAGGGACTCGATTGCCTGACCTTAATCCGCAGCTCCATCTCCAGGTCGGTGGTATGGTCAACAACATTGTCTTTGTAGTAGTAAGCCGTCCTGTCAGTATTGGGCAACGTCGACGTGTAGGAGTCGAGCAGCAAGCGATTACTATCGAGGATCGATGCGAAGTCGCTTTCTGGGCGTCCAGACTCCGTGGAAAAACTCATCCCCTGAGCAGATGGCAACGTTGGGTTCTGAGCAAAATCCAATGTCAAAACAGCGGCCTGCATCGGTGCCTGACACAACCCCCAAACGGCCAAAAGGCAAACCCAGGACAGGCAAGATCGAAGCCGCTTGGCCGCTGACGGCAAAATAGATAGTTTCACGCTAAAAGATCCTCTTCTTCAAACAGGACGGTAGAAGTATCAGTACTCAAGTGGGAGCCTCCCGGCAAAGGGAGTTCGTGAGGCAACTACCCCACCCCATTATGAGTACGACTGGTATCTACACGGTCGCTTTTGAAAGGGACCTTTTATCGAACCTTGGCGTCGAAGCGGACAAAGCCGCCTTCGCCGGGTTTGAGTTCCCGGTCGATCTCCCATCGCAAGACCGATGAGCCGGCATCGTTGGGGGTCGTTGAAAATCGAGCCTCAAGGCTCGATTGCTGAGAAGACTCGACGTACTCCAAGCGTGGCGCCAACGAATCGGTCACCACCAACTTCGATACCGGCTGCTCGCCGATGTTGTCGTAGCGGATCGTGAAGGAAATGATGTCTCCTGGGTTGGCGATCTGCTCGGATGCCACCTTGCAAATCCGTACCCGAGCTCCCTTGTACTCATACAGGGTAAACTCGCGAGGTTGCTTCTGATCCACGATCACAGCTGCTTCTTGGCCATCGATCAAGACCTGCAAGGCGTCGATGTTCGACCATATCCGAGCTGCAGCTGCAGAAATCGCAAGCCTAGCCGGATCGGTCATCTTGATGTTTCCATTGCGAATAATGTCTAGGTCTTCGTAGGGCTTGAAGGCATCGCTGATTTCACCCATTGGTAGAACCAACTCGGCCGGCATCGGTCGCTGACGGTCGCGGAAAGCTTCGACCACTCGTACCGTGTCCTTCGTATTGGCCCTGACCGGTGCCATGACCTGGATTGGTGGCAGTTTCTCTCTGATCGTTCCTGGTCCAGCGGGCAAATCAGCGGTTTGTGGACGCAGTGCCAACTCGGACTCCAGAACACCAGTGCGTTTCCGCACACTTCCAAATCGCGGTGCATAAATCGCAACACGGCAACCTGCCTGCACCTCGGTCATGCCAGCTTTGGTCGTGTACTGAATGACGGTGTCTTCGGGGTCCAAACCGACTTGGGAAAGATCCTCTCGAAGTCTCACGGGAGGATCGCGGTCTCCACCGTCAAAGATGTATTCCTGTGGATCCATGCATCGGCCCGGCATCTCGCATTCAGGTTCGCAAGCTCCTTGCGGGCAAGGTCCTTGGTGAGGCGTCTTGCAACCCGCTCTGCACGCAAGCAATCCGCCACCGATTCGGTTCGGGAAAAGAGGTCGATAAGGACCATGCAAACCGGGTGGACAACAAGCATCGCCACTGGTTGCATGACCGTTTGGCTGGCACTCGACGGTCGCGCCGTTGGATTCAAAACTTGCAGCCGGTGAGCCGCTCACTGCATTACTTGCCAATCGGCGATGGCCGACGGTTTGATAAGGAGACCCGCTGACGGGTGTTGCAGGATCAACGTATTGAGGTCCGGCGATCGAGGGTGTACGAGGGACCGCGTAGCTCTCGGGCTGGCTGTGCGGACCGGCCGTCGGCTGAGCCATGTGAGAGGCTGGCACAACACTCGATCCAGAAATTGCATTCGCCGTTGGACTGGCAGACTGCTGTGGCATCTGGGCATCGCGCGGCAAACGCCTGTCTCTGCTGGATCCCTGCTCGGACAACGAGGATTTGAGAATCGCAGTGCTAGATGCACATCCAAAGAATCCGCATAGGCACAGGGCTATCACCGAGCCGAGTATGGTTGGATTTCGCCGTCGCGTCATAGGGCGCACCCTTCTGTTGGCAATTCGTGTTTCTAGCAAGTCTTGGCCCACCACTAGCGTGAATCGCTGATCGAGCCCGATGCAGCTGGATTGCCAATCGCACTTTGGCCCACAGGATTGGCACTTGGGTACTCGATGATCGGCCAGCGACCTTCATCGATGAGCATCTGTTTGGTCGGGATGGGTTTGAGGGTCGTCCAAGGTGGACAGTGGTAGAGAAACTCCAGCCAGTCTTGACCTTGGGTGATGTTCGGAACCCTGGAGCCCATTCGCAGAATCGCGACTGGACGCCCGAGTTGGTCTGCGGTGCGAAGTGCATTTTGAGTTGGCTGAATATCGATGACCCGCTGCGGCTTGCCGGATGTGTCGACCGGCTCGGCGACTTCGGAGTCCTCGAGATAGATCACTTTCATGACCAACTCGCCACGGGCTGCATCCGCAATATCGTTTTCATCGATTTCGATCGGGATCGGGAATCGGTGCTCACGCTCTGCCGGAGGACAAGTCTTGTCGATGACCTCGATTGTCGGAAAAAGCTCCAGGTCTGGGTCCCCTTCGACTCCCGTGAGCCTCAAGCGATAGACCGCACCGACCAGTAGCCCAACACGAGCCGGATTGGGCATATCAGGTGCGAACTGACCAGCTTCGGCGAAATTGAATTTCACCCCTTTGGGCCCGCGTACCTCGACAGCTTGCCAAGCCCCCCGCAGTTGCGGTTTGCGCTGCAGTTGGATCGAGCCGATCGCACCTGGAAGCATCTCATCGTCCATAAGGCTCCGGGTGGCGTTTGGAAGCCGTCCCGCAGCAGATGTAGGGTTGTAAGACGACGGATTGTAAACCGCTTGTCCCATAGCAACGTTGCTAAAGAGGACCGCCAGGACGCAGATCACAATGAAAGCGACCCATCCTAGCACCATCGTCGGAAAGGAAATGTGTCGGAACATGCTGAATCCTAACGGCTTGCTCGTTAACAAAATAGTCCCAGACGACCCGGGACTATTCTTCATCATTCATCAACATCCGAAACTCGGAACAAAGGACTCGCTCAGCCGCGATTAACGGATTTGCGGTGTTCCTGGAGGGCAGTACTCGCCTGCACCCGGACCACCTGCACCGCCAGGTCCAGGTCCTTGGGCTCCACCGTAGAGGTTCGATGGAACCGGACGGCTGGCATTGTAAAACCCGGGTCTTCCAGCTGGATATCCAGGATTGATGTTCTGCTCACGGATGCGGATGTGGCTCGGAGGTGTTGGATAGCTGTATCCAGGTTGCTGACGAACCGTCATCTTCATCTTGTCGACAGGATCAGGAATGTGCATGTGAGTCTTGTTCTTCATCACGTGCTGCTGGAGTCCTGCTTTGTGTCCAAATGGAATGTGAGGAGGACCAGGCAATCCGATCGGTGTACCACTGTAGGTCATCCCGTACTGAGGAGCCGTTACGCCGGCAACCATATTGGGAGGAGCGCTCATCGGGTCGATAGGACGGCCATCTGGACCACACATGCCACCGGGCCCCATACCACCGGGTCCCATACCACCGGGTCCCATCAAACCGGGCACTCCGCCGTTGGCATAAGCCGCAGCGGTCAGTTCGATGTCTTTGTTACCCAAGCGAACAATCGCTAGAATAGAACCACGACGGTCAGCTTCGATGATCGGATCCAATCCTGGTTCGAGTCGGGTGCTGACCAAGGTATCGATTCCGGAGATGACCTCGCCTTGGAACTCAGGATCAGGCAAGTAGATCACTTTGGTTACAAAGTTACCCGACAAAGCTTGATCGAGGTCTTCCTCGGTAAACTGAATCGAGATCGCATTGTGAGCCAAATACGCAGCGGTCCGTGGATTCGAGTGGCCGACTTCTACCGTAGGATAGAGCTCCACACCTTCGCGACCAGCGACATCTGTAAGCTTGAGCCGATAGATGCCACCTTGGGCAAACTCCAATCGTCCAGGGACAATCAGACAGTCGCTGGTGAACGATCCGTCGCCGACGACATCGTAGGAGATCTTCATCGACTGAGGTTGATTGAACAGGATTTGAGTCGTCGGTACCGGCACCCCTGCGCCATAACCTGGGACTGGGATGGTCTCTGGTGCCAAAACACCAGGACCGGGACCACCTACCATCGGGCCGGGTTCGGCCAGACGTGCAGCAGGCGGCATGTTGTGTCGAATAGCGGGCTCGCCCCCCAAGCTTGGTGCAGCCAAACCCAAAGCGGCTATCACGCTTAAAAACTTTACCTTCTTCATGCGATTCCCCTCGGAATGACTTGGGTCAAGCCAGCTTCGCGCTAGGCAGTTACGACCGATTGTTTCCACCTGGACGCGAACCGTCCTTGGAACCTACAATCCGATGCGGCAGGCCGCCGGTATGCAGATCCGTCAGGAGCCTCAAAAGCGGAATTTGAGGCGCGTCTTAGTTCTATGTTCGGCACTGCGCTTTCGTTTTCTTTGATAAAATCGGTACGACTCGACCATGGAAAAAAGGTTTTCAGTTGCTAGCATTCTCAAAGCGGTCGCTTCATTGCCCGTCTTGCTAGCCGCCTCGCTGCTGGTCGCCTGGATGCTCTGGAACCGCCCAGCGAACTTGATGGCATCGGCCGAGCCTGTTTTCCTGCCCCCCTCCCCTGCCCCGAAAGATTCCCAAGTCCCTGAGGGCTCTGAGCAAAGTTCGCCTAGCAGCGTTCCCTCTTCTGGTTCCTCCGAGGCGATCACCCCGGTTACCACCGACCCGAACCAATTGGTCTTGGCCGCCGTTCGCCAAGCCGTCTGGGGGCCATCGATCTACTGCCGCGTTCAACAGACCACCAATGCCTATGGCCAGCGAGCTCTCCTGATCGGTGAGCTGAAATCCGAAGCCCTATCGAACTCCCCAATGCGTAGACTCCGCTACACGGCCCGCGTCGCCGTCGGCGAGACAGCCTTCGATCTGCTCCAAGTCTCTGATGGACGGATGATGTGGACCCGCTCGAGCCCGAACGCTCCCCCGAAACGGATCATCCTCGACCAAGTCCTCCAGAGCATCCCGAGCAGTCTGCAATACCCCGATACTCGCCCTGAAGTGCATCTACTGTTGGCCGTCGGAGGCCAAGCCGAATTGCTGCGAGGACTTTATCATCGCTACAACTGGTACAAGGCCGTCAGCGGCAAGATAGGGGGTGCGGATGTATGGCAGTTGGTTGGCCGACTGCGAACCGAGCCGACGCGCATCGCGGGCAACGCTCCGATCGACAACATGAACAGCGACATCGCAAGTCCATCGCCCAATCTGCCGACCGAAGCCCGATTGACGCTGAGTCGATCGACAAAGCTCCCTTATTTTCCGTTCATTATCGAGTACTTCCAACGAACACCGAAATCCTCTGGGACCAAGAGTCCGTTTGAATTGATGTCGCGGATTGAGTTCAAGGACCCGACGACGGAGATTCAGTTTCACGACAAGGACTTTGAGCGATTCAGCGAAACGGTTGAAGAGATCAAGGATGAGACGCAAGACTATTTGCCCACGATCCGTCTTAGTGCAGAGTCGCTCCGAACCGCACGTTGAACGTGCTTGGCTCAATCGAGCTTGTGCCAGCGTTTCAGCTGGCGTTCTCTTTCCTTTTGAAATTCCGCGATCGGATCGATGCTCGGATCGATTTCCTCTTCCATCACTTTAAAGAAGCTAGCTCCCAGCGTTTTAGCTCAGCGTAAGTAGCGTAAACTTCGGTTAGGTTTAGCTTAGTAAATGAATAAAAAACAGATGCTGTGCGTCTTGGGGGCTCTGCCCCCAAACCCCCGGGATTTAGCGCATTGTGGCCAGAGGCAAGTGGCACTTGCCGGGCGGGAGACTTTCGACCTCCACGCCACACAACAACTTGTTCCACTATGCGCTCTCGCATGCGCATGCGGCTCGAGATCTGATCCAAACGCATCTGCCTGCCGATTTGGTGGCGGCTCTGGATCTTGATTCGCTCGAGCTCCAAAAAGACACCTTTGTCGATGAGGAGTTGCGAGAAAGTTACTCGGATTTGCTCTATTCGGTGCAGCTTGCAGACCAAGACGGCCAGAGGGGACAGGGCCAGATTTATCTGCTCTTGGAGCACAAGAGCCAGTCGGATCCGATGACCTGTTTTCAGTTGCTCCGTTACATTGTTCGGATATGGGAGCAGCGACTGCGAAATGGCCAGTCTTTGTGCCCTGTTTTTCCGCTGGTGGTCTACCATGGCCCGGAAGCTTGGTCGGCCCCGGTTAGCCTCGAAGAGGTCGTCGGAGGCCCTAGGAGGTTATTTGAGTATGGTGTTCGGTTGGCTTATCCTGTGCTGGACATAGGTCAGATTCCGGATGAATTGCTGGCCAGAGAGCCCTTTTTGCAAAGTGTCCTTGGTCTGCTAAAATACGGTCGTAACAGGGACTTTAAGGACAAGCTTGAGTTCCTTTTGCGTTGTTTGCTTGAGAGTGGCGATGGGGAGTTGCACCTTAGTCATTTGAAAGCGGTGGTGGTTTATATTTCGGCAGTGAGTCCATCGATACCCTTGGAGACCCTTGAGATGACGATCGAAAAGATATTTCCAATGCAATTCGAGCCAGGTTCGATCGCTGATCAATATATCAAAAAAGGGCGGCAAGAAGGGCTCAAGGAAGGCGAGATCCACTTGATCCAAACGTTGCAGGAGATTTTAGATTTGCCGGTAAGCGATGGAGCGACGTTAGAGGCCCGATCGCTTGAGCAACTGCAAGCGATTACCAACGAGCTTCGTCAGCAGATCCTCGATCGCAAGGATTAGCCTCCCCATCAGCCATCCGGATCGTTGAGCAGCTCGATCAAGCGA
>CAILTZ010000080.1 GCA_903837255.1 uncultured Pirellula sp.
AATGACAAACTATCGACGCAGCAAGAATCCTATCAGTACCCACAACAAACGGTCGAACCAAACAACCTTCAAATCGCTTTGTTCACCGACCGATCCATCTATCGACCCGGACAAACGTTGTTTTTCAAAGGTGTTGTCACCCAAAGCGATCGTAAAGCCGATCGCTACACCGTGGTCCCGGGCATGAAACTCACGGTGCAAATCCAAGACACCAACGGCAAAATCGTCGAAACACTAGATGTAGCTAGCAACGATTACGGATCCTTTAGCGGCTCGCTTACCACTCCCCGCAACCGTGGTACAGGTGCCATGTTCCTATCGATCAAAGACCAACCCTTCGGTGTCAACTTCAGCGTCGAAGAGTACAAACGGCCCAAGTTCCAGGTGACTCTCGATCGACTCAAAGACCAAGTCAAACTAAACGACAAAGTCACCGTCAATGGCAAGGCGATGAGCTACACTGGATCGGCGATCCAGAATGCCAAGGTTCGGTATCGCGTCGTGCGCGCTGTACGCTGGCCTGATTGGTTCATGTCCTGCTTTGCTTGGAGAATCGCCCCCTTTCAAGGCCCCTCGCAGGAAATCGCTCGGGGCTGGACCAACACCAATCCCGACGGTAGTTTCCAAATCGAATTTCTCGCCAAACCAGATCGCTCAGTCCCCGAAGACGACTCGCCCATTTTTCAGTACGAAATCATCGCCGATGTGACAGACACGACCGGTGAAACTCGCACGAACTCCCAAAGCGTCTCGGTAGGGTACGTCACCGCGCAAGCCAACCTGTCGGCCAAAGAATGGCAAACCCAACAAAAGCCCGTCGAGATCGAAGTAAAAACTTCAAACCTTGACGGCCAGGAAATAGCTTCGAGCGGACAGATCAAAATCCACAAAATCACCGAGCCTGCCAACGTCCCAAGAACCGATTTGCTCGGTGGATCAATCGCTCCGATCCCTAGACCCATGCGGCGGGCTGTCGGCGGTGCACGCATCAAACCTGCCGTGTCGGGCATCCCCTTCCAAAAACCCGATCCCACCGACTATCGGCACTGGCCCATCGGTGATCTGGTCGACCAACAAGCTTATCAGACCGACGCAGAGGGCAAGTCCACGCTCAATGTGAAGCTTCCTGTCGGACTCTACCGAGCCGTCCTTGAATCCAAAGACTCCTACGGCAAACCGATCCGATCGGAACTAAACATCAAGGTGCTCGATCCCGAGCAACCCAAGCTCGGGATGAAGCTGCCTCATGTCTTTACAATCCAATCCGACACCCTCCAACCCGGCCAAACGTGGACGGCCCTTTGGGGAACCGGATATCCCACCGGTCGTGCGCTGATCGAAATCGAGCGACGGGGCAGAACGCTGAAGTCCTACTGGACCGATCCAAACAAAACCCAAACCACCATCGAACTCCCCATCGAGGAATCGATGCGAGGCGGAGCCATCGTTCGAGTCACCTACGTCCGCGAGAACCGACTCTACACCGAAACCCGCAGGATCTCAGTCCCTTGGGAGAATAAAGAACTCACCCTCAAGTGGGAACGCTTCCGCAACAAACTCGAGCCAGGCAGCAAAGAGAAATGGGTCTTGAAGATCACCGGACCCGAGGCCCAAGCCGCCAAAGCGGAACTGCTAGCGGCTATGTACGATGCCTCGCTCGATGCCTTCAAGCCTCATCAATGGATGAATCGTCTTGGAAATTTCTACGAAGAATCTTACGGGAGCATCCAATCGCAGTTCCAAAACATGAGCCTATGGGTCAACGTTGTCGATTCAAACTTTCCCAGCAATTTCCTTGGAGTTGAGGAATCCTATCGCCGCTTCCCTGCCGAACTTCAAATGAACCCTCCGATGGCCATGTTCGGCGCCACTCGGTCGATGCGCATGCGAGGAGCCAGTCCCGAATCAGAGCTTGCCATGATGTTTGATGCTGCTCCAAGTGCCCCGGCCCTAGGCGCCAATCGATTCGGGGCGATGGCCAAAAGTGGAGGAGGGATCGAACTTGCGGGGCTAGCCGCCGACGCAGATTTTGCAGCGATCGGTGAATCCGGCGGCGAGGGTGGCAACGCGGCCGTCCCCAAAACCTTGGCCCTCGATTCGATCTCACCGCGCACCAACCTCAACGAAACGGCCTTCTTCTTTCCGCACCTGTTGAGTGATGCCGATGGAAATGCGACCCTCGAATTCACCATGCCAGAAGCGCTCACCAAATGGCGTTTCATGGCCTTGGCCCACGACAAAGAGCTCCGCAGCGGCAGCCTCTACGATTCGATCGTCACGGCCAAAGACCTGATGGTCCAGCCCAATCCGCCTCGGTTCCTACGCGAAGGTGACCTGATCGAGTTCACCGCCAAAGTCACCAACCTTTCGAGCCACGCTCTGAGAGGCTCCGTCGCACTGCATCTCAACGATGCGATCGATGAATCGAACGTCGATGCGAAGTACGAAAACAGCCAAGCCGAGCAAACGTTCGAACTTGCAGCCAACGAATCGAAATCCTATCGATGGCCAATCCGCGTCCCCGCTGATGCTCGTCCGATCACTTTCAAGACCGTGGCAGCCACCGACAAGATCAGTGATGGCGAACAAGCCATGTTGCCAGTCCTTTCGAACAAAGTGCTCGTCAGCGAAGCGATCCCGCTGCCGATTCGAGGCAAGACCTCGAAAGAGTTTGAGCTCAAGAAACTGATCGATTCGGCGGGCTCACCGACCATTCGGCACCGATCGCTCACGATTCAAATGACCTCGCAACCCGCCTGGTACGCCGTCCTGGCACTTCCGTATCTGATGGAGTACCCTTACGATTGCAGCGAACAGACCTTCAACCGCCTGTATGCCAACAGCCTCGCACGGCACATCGCTGCAAGCGACCCGAAAGTCGCCAAAGTCTTCGAGACTTGGAGAACGCTACAGCCCGAAGCGCTGGAGTCTCCGCTGAGCAAGAACAAAGACATCCAGTCGATTCTGATCGAAGAAACACCGTGGCTCAGAGATGCCAACCGTGAGTCCCAAGCCCGCCGCAACGTAGGAATACTCTTCGATATCAACCGCCTCAATAGCGAGACCGACTCGCAATTGCAAAAGCTAGCTCAGATGCAGCGTCCAAACGGTCTTTGGCCGTGGTTTCCCGGCGGACCAGACAACGAGTATCTCTCGCTGTACATCGTCACCGGCTTCGGCCGCTTGCGGAATCTCGGCGTTGCGATCGACGAAGGCATCGCACTTAAGGCCCTCGGAGCGTTGGATGCTTGGATGAACAAACAGTACAACGAGATCAAGGACAAGGATCCCAAGAAATCGCACTTGGGTTCCACCATCGCGCTTTATCTGTATGGAAGGAGTTTCTTCCTAAACAATCAGCCCATTGCACCGGAATATCAAACGGCGCTGAAGTACTGGTTGGCACAAGGCAAAGACCATTGGGTGGATCAAACACGCCAATCGCAAGCTCACTTGGCCGTCGCCCTTAAGCGTTTCGGCGATGCCGAGACCCCCAAGGCCATGATCAAGAGCTTCAAAGAGCGAAGCGTTACCGACGAGGAACTAGGGATGTTCTGGAGAGACACCGAGCGATCCTGGTGGTGGTACCATGCCCCGATCGAGACCCAAGCCATGATGATCGAAGCCTTTGACGAGGTAGCAGGGGATATCCAAGCCGTCGAGGAGTGCAAGGTATGGTTGCTCAAGCAAAAGCAAACCCAAGACTGGAAGACCACCAAAGCCACGGCTGATGCAGTTTATGCCTTGTTGCGACGCGGCGAAAATTGGCTTGCATCCGACGCGCTCGTAGCGGTCGAGTTAGCCGGAACCAAGCTTGAGCCAAAGAATGTCGAGCGGGGGACGGGGTTCTACCAGCAAACATTCGCTGGAAACGAAATTCGGCCTGAGATGGGCAAGGTGAAGGTGACCAAATCCGACGAGGGTGTCAGCTGGGGCGGGCTCCACTGGGAGTACCTTGAGGACATCAACAAGATCACCGCGCACGAGGGGACACCGCTCAAGCTCGAGAAGAAGCTCTTCAAGAGAGTGCTCACTGGGGCCGGACCGGTTCTCGAAGCGGTCGATGGCCCGGTATCGATTGGCGACGAGCTCATATGCCGCGTGATCCTCCGGTCCGACAGAGACATGGAGTATGTGCACATGCGCGATTACCGCGGGAGCGGAACCGAGCCGGTGAATGTCTTGAGCACCTACAAATCCCAAGACGGTTTGTTTTACTACGAGAGCACCCGAGACACCGCCACGCACTTCTTCATCGATTACTTGCGCAAGGGGACGTATGTCTTCGAGTATCCAGTAAGAGTGCAATTGGCCGGGGAGTATCCCATGGGATATGCGTCGATCGAGTGCATGTATGCCCCGGAGTTCAACAGCCACTCCGAGAGC
>CAILTZ010000081.1 GCA_903837255.1 uncultured Pirellula sp.
AAGCGATCCATAAGTTTTCTGTGGTCGGATCGCCAGCTTGTTTCAAGTGCCAAAGGAGGATTGGCAGGTATCTGTCGCTTGCTCCTTGACTCAAGAGGTTTGAAAAAGCAATGGCTCGTTGGGCATGGGCGGGTGGAAAACCTGGTGCATCATCGGGAGCGATCTTTTCGATGATGCTGGTGGCTTGTAGCAGATCCTTTTGGCTGGCCAGGTAGCTGCAATAGTCCATCGCGGCCGTGGGCATGTTGCGTATGCCGGGCTGAAAGACTCTTTGGCTAAATTTCTGGGCATTGGTTGGGTTGGATTCCGCGACTGCCTTGGACAGTTTCTCGGCGTAGTGGTTGTTCAATCGGCTACGACTCGTAGCCCCCCAGCCGAGGAGTGCAAGCAAGGCGATCAACACGAGGATCGAGGGCAATCCGGCCAGAAGTGTTCGACGTCTGTGGGCTCTGTGCGCAAGCGAATCGGAGGTCAGAAGAGAGGCTTGGGACGGGGCGAATAAGCCGATCAACTCCAGCGCTGCGCGAAACGGAGCCGTGATTAAGCGTCGGATAAACACCAGGAGCTGTGCCAACCCTCTTGATTCCATCTTACTGTCCCTTAGTTGGAAAATCCCGAGGATCGTTCCAGACTACCACGCATGTACTCGACTCCCGTGGCCTCGATCAGCTCAGTCCACTTGGCTTTGCATTCTTCGAGTCGTGATTGGGAGGATTCGGGTTTCTCGATGATGTCCAGAAGTGCCTCGGCAAGGGAATCGATCAGGGGATCGGCGTTGAGGAATCGAGGGGTCATATCGAGCGTTGTGTTGGCGGCTTCGAGGCGCTGGAGTGTTTGATACTCGCGATAATCGTCTCGAATACGGTTCACATCGTTGTCGATTTCAAGAACTTCGATTCGGGGCGACTTGGCTTGCAGTGCAACACGATTGTCTTCCCGATTGATCCAGTACATGAATTCAGTAGCGGTCGCGGACTGACGCGTCTTGCGGCCTATAGAAGCCAGAATACCATTACCGCCATTAAAAAGAATAGGAATCATCCTCAGAGGCTTCGCGTCGGTGCCGAGCGAGGCCCTTTGGAACCCATCGGTTCGAGGCCAACCGATCCCGAGTACGGCTTGGCCCTCGGCGACTTTTTCCCAAGCATCCACGGGAGATGCCAGCATCGTGCGAGGTTCGATCAAGGCTAATCGATGAAGTACATTCGCGCTCCTGGCGAATTCCTGAAGCCCCAGTCGAGGAGTGACTTTGTAAGGGTCAACCAATCCGCGATAGCGAGATTCGCTGGTGCTCATGATCCAGAGAAATCGTTCCACCAATGCTCGCCTATCGATCGCCTGGCGGTCCTGAAGCAACTTGGTGAGCAATTCTCGTCGCGACTCCAAGCTATCCTGGAGGGTGGACTCCGCTTTGGCAAGAAAGGATTCAAAGCTATCGGTCGCGATTTTCGGGCTGTTTTGATTGCTGCCGATGGCTTGGTGGAGTTGTTTCAGCGGTTCGATGTCCAGCCCTCGGGTGACTGCAACCCAGCAGGGGGCACCCAGGGGCAGCGCCATCCATCGGCCGTTGTATCTTGCGATAGTTCGCCAACGGCTCGACCAACTCTCGATACCTTGGGTGAATTCCTCGTTTAAGTCTTGATTGGTCTTCGTCCCTTTTTTTCCTCCTCCGAGCCTTTCGAGCAACGGGGTAGGTAGGGGAGCGATCCAATCCTTTTCTGTCAAGGAACCTAGAAAGTTCGCCGGATACAGGACGACGTCCAGGGCCGGTACCGGTCCGCTTGCGATCATTTGCCTGTCAAGTTTGACCAGTTCGATCTGCTGGTCGGAGTACTCCTGCCATCGGCGTTGAAGGACCTCGGAGATTTCATCGCAATCGAGGACACCGATTTTCAGCGGGGGCAGATCCCGCCGGCCAACTTTGGCATTTGGATCAATTTTAGATTTGCTAGAGGATGAACCGGGACAGCCTGCCAAAGAGCAAAGAAGAAGGCTCATTAGGGTCAGCAGGAGCCCCAGCGGGGGGAGTCTATCGGAGTACGACGGGCCGTGGGTCTGCCGCAATCCGGGGTAATTGATTTTTTTGGATTCCATGCGGCCCGTCTCCTAGGTTTCTTCAAATCGGCTACGATAGAAATCTTGGCCTAATCGGCCGATTTTTCCTAGACCATTCCATTCCAGCAACCTGTTCATTATGGCTTATTATCTTGGGATCGATATCGGCACTTCCGGCACCAAAAGCTTATTAATCGACGAGTCGGGCAAAGTATTGGCAGAGGCGACTGCAAATTACTTGCTCTCAACCCCCAAACCTCTGTGGACCGAGCAGAACCCTGAGGATTGGTGGACCGCGACCAAGCAGACGATCAAGGGTGTCCTCAAGAAGGCGAAGGTCAAGGGATCCGAGGTCCGAGCAATCGGGCTCTCCGGACAAATGCATGGATCGGTATTTTTGAATGCCAAGGGGAATGTGATCCGACCGGCACTCCTTTGGAATGATCAGCGAACCGTTGCCGAATGCGACGAGATCACTCGCCGCGCGGGTGGTCGAGAAAAGCTCATCTCGATGGTCGCCAATCCGGCGCTGACTGGATTTACCGCGCCCAAACTCCTCTGGCTTAGGAACCACGAACCCAAGCACTACGAAGCGCTTCGCTATCTGCTTTTGCCAAAGGACGAGATTCGTCGGCGGTTGACCGGAGAGCTTGCGACCGACGCGAGCGATGCAAGTGGCATGCTGCTGCTCGATGTGGTCAAGCGTCAGTGGTCCAAGGAGCTTTTGAGCAAGCTCGAAATCGACCCATCGATTTTGGCCCCGGTCTACGAGTCAGAGCAAGTCACCGGGACGCTCAAAGCGGATGTAGCTGCGGAGCTGGGACTCAGCACAACGTGTAAGGTTGTTGCGGGAGCTGGGGATTGCGCCGCGGGGGCCGTCGGAAACGGGATCGTCAAGCAGGGAATCCTGACTGCAAGTCTTGGAACCTCTGGAGTTGTGTTTTGCCATAGCGATACTCCGCAGTACGACCGCCAAGGTAGGCTACACACTTTCTGTCATGCTGTGCACGGCAAGTGGCATATGATGGGCGTAACTCTATCCGCCGCAGGTTCGCTCCAGTGGTTTGTTCAAAACATCTGCTCAGACTTGGCCTCCAAGAAGGGGATCGATCCGTATGAAATCCTGACGGCTGAAGCCTCACAGGTTCCAGCCGGCTCCGAAGGCCTTTTCTTTCTGCCTTATCTGGCCGGTGAGCGTACGCCTCATGCCGATCCGCTTGCTAGGGCATGTTTCATCGGGATGACCAATAAGCATGCCAGAGGGCATCTCGCCCGATCGGTGATGGAAGGAGTGGCTTATTCACTCCGTGAGAGCTTGGATATCATCGGGCAACTGGAAATCCCCGTGAAAGAGATTCGGCTCAGTGGAGGGGGTTCCAAGAGCGAACTGTGGAAACAGATTTTGGCCGATGGGTTCGGGCAAAAGGTCTGCACGATCAATGCCGAGCAAGGCCCCGGATATGGGGTGGCGTTGCTTGCGGCCGTCGGAGACGGGGCTTACAAGAACATCGAGGAGGCTTGCAAAGCCACCATCAGAGTCGTTGAAAAGATCTCCCCTCGCAAGGCGTCTCAAAAAATTTATGATGCAGGCTTTCCGATCTATCGCAAGCTCTATGGGTCTCTCACGGAGCGATTCGTCGAGATCGGTGGGCT
>CAILTZ010000082.1 GCA_903837255.1 uncultured Pirellula sp.
GATCCGACACACTCTCTACGATGCGGTAGTCAAAACCCGTATCCACCGACTCGTCGCTCACGTCGCGAACTCGAACCAAAAGGTGCTCGACCAAGTCTCCAGCTACCTGCAATGGGCTGGCCAAACTCCTCAATCCGGAGCCGAACAAGTCTTCTTTGGGCACACTCACCGACCCGTCGATGCCGTCGGATACCAAGGCCAGGTCTTCTACAACCCTGGCGCAGCGATCAAAGGCATCCCGTTTAGGATCCTGCCGCTCGAGCTCTAAGCCACCATACTCGATGCGAATGCACCGGTTGCGCCCAGCGACCAATAGCCTAGCCACCTGCAATCCGGTCTCTGCAGCTTCTGCAATCCAGACGCGATGCCACCGCGGGCCCCTTGTGTCTGGACGATGAAAACCAAGCCATCGCAAAGTTGCGATGCAACCTGTGCCGCTGGCGAATCGATCGGCCCGAGCTCGATCAGTACCAATCCGCTGTGCTCTTTGAGCTTGGTCAAACCCGCTACATCCCGTGCCACCTGAGCAGAAAAACCGCTTGGCATCGAGTTGCACTGTCCAAGCCAACTCCAGCGGACTCTCTGCGGCATGCTCTCGGTAGCATGATGCGGTTGGCTAAAAGTTTCATCAGAACCAAATTCCGAGCCGCTGATCACCGACGAACGACGCTGGGTCTGGGAACTCCACGCCTGGGCGATCTGATAGAGTAAACCCGACGTTGGTGATGCGGGACTCGATGATGCCATGCCCTCTGCGGTGCATACTCCCACGCATACGCTCGATCGCTTGGGCAACGACGCCACAAACGCTTCGATAGGGATCGGACTCTCACAGGCTGGTTTCATGGAATTGGTTCACTATCGGATCGCGAACGGATTGATCCAGTCTTGCTCCTCGATCAGAACAATCATGTCCCGATCATCTCCATCGACCGAAACCCCCACCAGCTCATACGTAGATGACCGCATGCTCCGAGGAGCACTGGCCACCGGCTTTGGTGACCGCTTGGATGTCAGCTCGGCTTTTACAAACGCATGGTCGCGGGGCTCAAGCTGAATCGCTGAGAGATTCAGATCCTTGATCAGCTGACGAAACGATTCGTCCAAGGTGGCCGTGGATGTTTGCCGTACTTGCTTGGTTTTACCGAGGGTTACCGAGGGTTCTTGGATTGGATCTTGGATGAACGAATGAAAGAGATTTACCGGCGAGGGTTCCTCATCCAGCGAGCCGAATTCGAATGTAGCACTGTGCTCGAACTCTTCGCTGTGCTCGAACGCTGGGGTTGAGACCGTCTGGTCTGTCTCGTGTGTCGTGCTCAGTTCGCTGAACTCTGGGGACAGGCCGTCGGCCATAGGCTCAGCAATCGTGCTGGGCGATGCGTTTTGTGCCGACGGATATCGAGTCAGCTCTGGTTCGGACCAGGGGTTCGGGAGCTGGTTTAGCTGGGTCCATACCGCGCCGATTCGGCTCGCTGGGATCGGACGCTGGGCCTGGATCCCGGACTGCAATATCGCTTGGTCGGCAAGCTGCTCGATGAGCCTGGGTATACCATCGCTTGCCCGGTAAATCGCATCGATAGCTGTCGGTTCAAAGACGCTTGCTGGATCCCCCCCGGCCCATTCGATCTTGCAATGAACGTAACGCTGTGTTTCCTGATGACTCAGCGGAGTCAAATAGTTTCGCGAAACAACCCGCTGGTTGAGCGACTCCATGTGAGGATGGGCCAAGGTGTCTTCGAGCTTGAGGGTTCCGATAAGAACCAGATGGACGCTGGGTTTGCCTTGGCAAAGTGAGTTGGTCAAGATCCTTATCTCATCGAGCAACTTCACCGACAGCGTTTGAGCTTCGTCGATCACCAACACAACCTCCGAAGCGGTCGCACTGGGATGACTCAGTCGCTCTTGCAACTGGATCCTGAGATTCCCTTCGCTGGTTTCCCGATAGGGGAGTCCAAGGTGATAGAGGATCGACTGCAAGAGAGCACGGCGCGTGCATAGCTGGGAGCTTGAGAGCAACACCACCTGCATGCGATCCCGGAGTCTTTGAGCGATCTTCATCGCGCAGATGGTTTTTCCTAGACCCGCTCCTGCAATGATCGTCGAGGGGCCTTCGCCTCGCACCACGCATCGGACCGAGGTTTCGATCGCCTCCTGGCAACAAGCGATCGGGACGTAAGACTCCGAATTGGGGGCGACGCAAAACGGTCGACTTGCGAGTCCAAAGAACGATTCCACCATTCGAACCACCCACCGATTTGCTAGCGTTTTGGCGCTGCTTGATTGATCCTACATCTGTGACGGGATCGGACCGGAACAACCGATTTCATGAGTCGAATCGCTGCGATCGTCACAGTTTGCCAATCCGATAAGCGATCGGTTGGCCCAAGAGGCGCGAGCCCGGCAGGCTCAGTCCAAGAGCGAGACTCGTTGATGGGTCTTGGTGCTGAGCTTGGCTTTCTCCAAGATCCGGATCGCTTCATTGGTCTCTTGAAGATCGCTTACCAACGACGATTTGGACGCGACGGCACGGTGGAACTGAATGAGCATTTGTTGGCCGATCGGCAATTCGGTATCGAGCGTTTCTTGGTGTCGACCGGCATTGTCAAACCAGACGAGGGTCGAGGGCAGGTCGAGGAACGCGAGCCCTTTTTCGCAGCAGACTTGAACGGCAGCCGGTGGGCGAAATGCGATGGATTCGGCCCAGACCGAGGGGATATAAGCCCCGCAGCTGATTTGGGCTAGGATTGCATTTGGATCGTTCTCAGGATCTCCAAACCCCAGGCTCAAGATTTGATAATCGGCGTTCTTCGGGCTGGGCCGGCTCATATGTCGGATGGCTTGGATCCAATCGGGTTGTTCGCCGACGATGTACTTGCACCAATCGATCAGATCGAGCAGTTCGCGACTCGAGTCGCGTTCGAGCGAGTTCGAGTTAGCCGGATCGGGAAGTTCGCTGGGCAAGCGACGATGGCAAAAGAGCAAACGTGGGCGTCCGAGCCTGGTGGCAATGAGCTCCTTGAAACGCAGAGTTGCCGGCGCATAGCGACGTGAAAAACCGCTCATGAACGGAATGCCCGAGTCCGAAATAGCTGCTTGGAGCCCGGAGGAGTTGAGCGATTGAATGTCAACTTCGGAACCGCAGAAGACCCCTTTCTGGAGCTCGCAGGCGACCCACAGGGGTTGAAGTTGGTACCAATCGTCTTCGAGCATCAAGACGGCTTCTACGTCTGGATTTGCGATTAGGGTACGAAAGCTATCGTAGCCTGTGGCCTCGAGTTCCCGTGCTGCGGAGTCAGCCAAGGCCGAGACGCTGTGGTAGATACCTACGACATCGAAACGATCTCGCAGCGAACGCAGAGCGGGTAGGTATCGGTGTTGCCAATCGGATCCCAGGCCGATGACAGCTATTCGAAGCTTTTGCATGATCCCCTGCGCAAGAAACGACACCGATGAAAATCAATGTGCGGATTAGCGTTTCGGCGGAGCATCCAGATGGTCCGTCAAAGCGTGAAAAACGCAAGCAGACGCGAGGCGGGTCAGAATAAGTGAGGAGAGCTCAAGCGCCAGAGGCTACTTGGGTCGGCAAGAGAGGTTGCAGCGAGACAAACGAATTAACGCTTGCGACGCTTGCACTTGGCGTTCCCTTGACGCACTTTGTAGCGTGGGTTGCTCTTGCAAATCACATAAATCCGTCCACGACGACGAACGACTTGGCAATCCGCATGACGGTACTTTAGGGCACCAATCGATGAAACGACTTTCATTGTAGCAATCTCCAAACTTCAGTGTTGCCAAGGGGACGGACCGCCAGGGCCGAAACCAGGGAGTGCGTAATATATCGACCGGAGAAATCCTGGCAACATCAAAAACGCTGGTTTTTTAGGGATTCGTAATCCCGC
>CAILTZ010000083.1 GCA_903837255.1 uncultured Pirellula sp.
GTTATTGGGCTCGAGCTTCTGAAGTTGATGCCTTGGGCTCCGGGGTCTTCAACAGATCCGTCCCTAGTCGCTTGAGATAAGCGATCAGGGCGATAGCCGTCGAATCCTTGACCAAATGCCCGCTGTACTCGACAGGCCCACCCAGAGAGATGATCTCGGCGGCCACCTTTTCGGCTTGCTCTTTGGCCAGCTCCTCGGACTTTTCCACCTCGTATGGATACTCTGGGTGGAGGTACTTGTTGGCTTGCACACGAGGCGCGATGTCCTTGAAATCCAGTCTTTGCTCGAGCAGGTGTCGGTAGCTAGGCATGACCGAACCTTTTGTCATCGCCGAGGGGCTCTCGAAATGCTGCCAGTGCCACAGACCACTTTGCTGGGTTACACCGATGCGAGCCAAATCCGGGCCAATGCGGCGAGATCCCCATTGAAAAGGATGGTCATAGACCGATTCACCCGGCCTACTATACTCGCCATACCTAATCCTTTCGGCCACCAATGGTCGGATCATCTGGGAATGGCAGTTGTAGCAACCCTCGGCAACATAAATGTCCCGGCCGGCGATCTCTAGAGGCGTGTAAGGTTTCACAGTGTTGATCGTCGGAATGTTGCTGCGGATCAGGAACATCGGAATCAGTTCACAAGCGCTTGCTAGGAGAACGGCCAGAGTCGTCGTCACTGTGAACTTCACAGGCAGATGCTCCCAATCACGGTGCCAGTTCAACCGATTGAACCGATCGAGCTTGGTCGCAAACTCCAGCACCGGAACACCTTCGAGCGGGCTTGTGTCCTGAATCGTCTCGACATAGTTGCGACTAAGTCGTGGTGCCGAATAGACCGGCACATCGTATCTGGCAGGCCTGGACATCCAGGTCATGATCGCGTTGTAGGCAAGAAGTACGATCCCAAGCACGTACAACACGCCGGCAAAGACGCGCGCCCACCAAAACGGCATCATGGCGGTAACCGTATCGATGAAGCTATTGACTAAGTCCCCTTTCTCAGAAAGTTCGCGCCACATCAGACCTTGGGTGATCCCCGCAATATAGATCGGGATGATGTAAAGCAGGATCCCGATCGCGCCGATCCAAAAATGCCACTCGGCAAGCTTGGTGCTGTAAAGCTTGGTCTGATAAAGTCGAGGCATGAGCCAGTAGATCATGCCGAAGATCATAAAACCGTTCCAACCCAGAGCCCCGGAGTGAACGTGCGCGATCGTCCAGTCGGTGTAGTGCGACAAGGCATTGACGCTTTTGATCGATAGCATCGGGCCTTCTAGGGTCGCAAGGCCATAAAACGCGATCCCCACGACGAAGAACTTTAAGACCGGATCGGCGGTGACTTTGTGCCAAGCACCCCGAAGGGTCAAAAGCCCATTGACCATACCACCCCAGGAGGGCATCCAGAGCATGACACCAAAAAGCATCCCCAAGGTGCTTGCCCACTCCGGTAGGGCCGTGTAGTGCAAGTGGTGAGGACCGGCCCAAATGTAGATAAAAACCAACGACCAGAAGTGAATGATGCTCAGCTTGTAACTAAACACAGGCCCATCGGCAGCCTTGGGCAAAAAGTAATACATCAATCCCAAAAACGGCATGGTCAAAAAGAACGCCACAAGGTTATGACCATACCACCACTGCATCAGCGCGTCCTGAACACCCGCATAGATCGAGTAGCTTTTGCCCAATCCCACCGGGACGACCAAGCTGTTGAACACATGTAGCAGCGTCACGGTGACAATCGTCGCGATGTAGAACCACAGCGACACATACATGTGCCGCTCTCGACGATGGATCAGAGTCATCATGAAGTTGGTTCCGAAGAACAACAACCAAACAATGGCGATGGCGATATCAATCGGCCACTCAAACTCCGCGTACTCTTTGCCCTGGGTAATCCCAAATGGAAGCGTCAGGGCCGCTGCGAGAATGATCCCTTGCCAACCCCAAAAATGAAGCCGACTCAGGGCATCGGACCACATCCGAGCTTTGCACAATCGCTGGGTGCTGTAGTAGATGGCAGCGAAAATCGCGTTGCCAGCAAAAGCGAAAATCGCGGCATTGGTGTGCAAAGGCCGAAGCCTCGCAAACGACAACACAGACCCGAACTGACTTTGGAATTTCCCCGGAAGATCCGGGAGCACCAAGAGCACCCCGACGAGCACTCCCATCGAGGTTGCCAACAAACCCCAAAAGATCGTCGCGAAAACAAACCAACGAACAATATCGTCGTCGTAACTGTACTGCTCGTGACTGTTCTGCGCGTGCGAAGGGTCTGTGGTCTCCTGGCCGGAAACTGCGTTATGACTCATAGGATCGAATCGTGTTGGTGTGGGTTCGTTGGCACAAGATTCGATTGTAGCTCCAGAGATGGAGCTCCACAAACGGTCCATGCACAGGGCACCCGAACTCCGGTTTTCGCATCGCGTGAAATAGCCCAAACAAACAAAAAACCCGCTGGCTTGGGGCCTTGCGGGTCTCGGAGGTGTCAAGAAAAATCGGCCCTAGAAGAGACCTTCCGTGGCCGAAGGGGGACCCGGGCGCCGCCCCCCACAGAGGTATAAGGCGCTTTTCGGACCCGCCCAAGGCGATTTTTCTTTCTAAAAAGAAAGAATTTCAGGGCTATTGCATAAGCAGAGCCTCTTCTGATCGCTGAAAACCCTTTTATCTAATACCAAAACCCCCTTCGGACCGGAAAAATGGAACTCGGGGTGCGACGGTTGAATCGAAGCGACTGGGCAAGTTTCGGCCGAAAAGTCAGCCTAAATGGCGGGTTTTGCTAGACCGCATTGGGGGGTCGGTTCATAATGCGGCAGGAAAACCCTTGCTGGGAAAGCGCAGAGATTGGGAAAAACCAAGCATGTGAAGATCTGGCGAGGTTTTCGGGTTGAAACGGGTTTTCTGATTGTGGCACGTCCGGCGGCAAACTCGCCAAATTTGCTCTCCTATTTGGCGCTGACGCCGCACAAAGTTGACCTAGGTTTCCACTGGGTCCAGGCAAACAGACGGACTTTTCGTAGAAACAAGACGGATTCATCGAGTTCATTTAACGATTTTGGAATAAACAAATGAGTAGAAACGATCTTAGATCGACTTTGCGGGGGCTTGCATCCGGTGCAGTCCTCGGATTGAGTTTGCTTGCGGGCTTCGTAGCTCCCAAGTCAGGTTATTCCCAGGAAGCTCCTGGCGCAGAGTATCCCCCGTTCGATAAAGTGACCGAAGGGTATACGAAGGTCGAATCCAAATCGCCAGATCGCGGCTCGCTGTGCAAGCTCTGGGTGCGGGACAAAGACGGCCAAGTTCTCATGGAACTGCCCAAAGACTATCTGACGAAGAAGTACTTCATCGCCCTGACGGTCAGCAGCGGCGATAAATTCGCCGGGCTTCAAGCCGGCGATTATTACGTCTACTGGCGCATGTACAACAAGCGCCTAGCGTTGGTCCTGCCCGAACTCAACATCCGCTCCAACGGAGAGCCAGAGTCGAAATCCTCGGTCAAGCGACTCTTCACCGATACGGTCCTGCTGGACATTCCTATCGTGACCATGGCGCCTCAAGGCGGACCGGTGATCGATGCCGATGCGCTGTTCGTCGGTAATGCTGGCAAGTTTTTTGGCCCAAGCGTCCGCATTCAGGATCCGCAGCTAACCAAAGTGGTCAAGGCCAAGCCATTTACCAAGAATACCGAACTGGCCTTTGAAGTCGTTACCGCCGGTGGCAAGCTGCAAACGATCCACTATTCGTTTAGCGAAGTCCCCGAAGACACTGGATATCGTCCCCGAAAGGCCGACCAGCGCGTCGGGTACTTCGTCACCAACTACACCGACCTGGGTAGCTATGAAGACGACAAGAAACGAGTCCGCTATGTCACCCGTTGGCAACTGGAAAAACGCGATCCGAACCTAAAGGTCAGCCCACCGGTAACCCCGATTCGTTTCTACATCGAACACACCACACCAGTTCGCTACCGCCGCTGGGTTAAACAAGGTGTCGAGTATTGGAACAAAGCCTTCGAGAAGATCGGTTACTCCGATGCGATCGAGGTGCTTTACCAAGACCCACGCGCACCTGCCACCATGGATTTGGATCCCGAAGATGTTCAATACAACTTCATCCGTTGGCTCAACAACGACGTCGGTACCGCGATTGGCCCAAGCCGCGTTCATCCAATGACCGGCGAGATTCTCGATGCCGACGTGGTGCTGACCGACGGCTGGATCCGACACTTCAACTTCCAATACCATGACCTGATGCCCGATATCGCTATGGAAGGGATGACCACAGAGACCATCGCCTGGCTCGGTGCCCACCCGACTTGGGATCCACGGATTCGACTTGCCCCCGAGGCCAACCAAAAGCATCTGCAAGGCATTTACGCTCTGCAGTCGCAACTCCCCTATGCCGGTCATCCACTGACCAAGCTCGATTCGAAGCTCATGGGTGCCTCTCCTTTCGATGGATTGTTCGGACGGACCAGCCAAGTCAATGGTTATTGCAACGCGGCCCACGGCAAACAGATGGACATGTCGATGGCCCGATTGGCACTGGAACTCATGGACGAGAACGGACAGTTCTTGGCCGAACAAGACCCAGCGGCTGCGGGAGCCAAGCCGGAAGAAAAGAAAGCCGATAAGCCCAAGGAAGAGATGCTCGACGGCATGCCTGAGTCGTTCATCGGACCATTGTTGGCAGAACTCGTCGCGCACGAAGTCGGCCACACGCTCGGACTGCGACATAACTTCAAAGCCTCCAGCACCCTGTCGCTCAAGGATATCAACTCCAACGGCGTCAAAGGTCAACGCACCATCGCTTCGTCGGTCATGGACTACATCCCGATCAACATGCCTCACCAACTCGAAAGCGAGACCCGAGGCGACTACACGATGATCGGCATCGGACCTTATGACTACTGGGCAATCGAGTACGGTTACACTCCCGAGGAGGGCAAGCTGTCTGAGATTCTCAAACGATCGAGCGAACCTGAACTCCAGTACGCCACCGATGAAGACACCAGTGGCCCAGATCCTCTGGCCCGTCGCTACGACTACTCCAAGGACCCCTTGGATTTCTGCGAAAACCAAATGCGATTGGTCAAACTCTATCGCGAACGTCTCTTGGACAAGTTCGTCAAGGATGGAGATAGTTGGAGCAAGGCTCGACGCGGCTATGAACTCACCCTCGGTGAGCAAACCAAGTCCGTCAGCATGATGGCCAATTGGATCGGCGGAGCGACCGTCAACCGCGACAAGAAGGGGGATCCAGGCAACCGGCAATCGCTGATCCCAATCCCAGCCGAGCAGCAGCGCAAGGCACTGGATTTCGTAATCCGAAACTCCTTCCGCGATGATTCTTTCGGGCTCTCCAACGCGATCCTGACTCGACTCACGACCGACAAATGGATCGATGAAGGCGTACGCTCCATGGGCGAATCAACCTTCCCTGTCCACGATCGGATCCTGGGAATTCAAGCTAGCACCTTGACCATGCTCATGAACCCGACCACCTTGAGGCGAGTTTACGACAACGAAGTATTGGTTCCTAAAGACCAGGACGCACTGACCTTGCCAGAAATGCTCGACAAGGTTCAAGCCGAAATCTGGTCCGAGCTGGGAGCCAATCCAGAAGGTGAAGTTTCGGCACGCAAGCCAAGGATCAGTTCCTGGCGACGCAACCTGCAACGCGAACACCTCGATCGCTTGATCGATCTAGCAGTTCCAGCAGCGTCTAGCAACAAGGCCATCACCAGCCTGTCTCTGATGCAGATCAAGGAACTCAAGAAGAAGATCGATGCGGTCTTGGCAGGCGGGTCCGCAATGGATCCCTATTCGGCAGCACACCTAACCGAATGCCAACTGCGGATCACCAAAGCCCTCGATGCGATCTATATCTACAACCAGCCACAGGCCGGTGGTGGATCAGGCCCTATGATCTTCGGCAACTTGGTCCCAGGCGCTGCGATCGCCCCTGCTGCTATGCCAGAGGTTGCTCCGGCAGCA
>CAILTZ010000084.1 GCA_903837255.1 uncultured Pirellula sp.
CCAAAGTTTCCGGCGCGGGTTCGAACGACAATGCTTTGGTTCGAGTCGATGCCGACGGTAAAATCTTTGCCTTGGCCCCTTTGAATTTCGAAGCCAAGCCAACGCTGGGAATCCGGGTACGGGCGACCGACGCTGGTGGACTGAGTTTTGAACGCGCTCTGATCATCACCGTCATCGATCAAAATGACGTCCCGACCGATATCTCTTTGAATCCATCGAGCATCCCCGAGAACAATCTACCGGGTAGCATCGTCGGAACCTTAAGGACAACCGACGAGGATACAGCAGACAACCACACTTACTTCTTGGTCAATGGTTTCGGGAGTACCGACAACAGCCTCTTTACCATCGATGGTCCGGATCTACGCGTGAATAACACCTTGGACTTCGAGACCAAGTCCAGTTACAGCATACGCGTCAGAACCTCCGATCCGCAGGGAGCTTCGTTCGAGAAGGTTATCAATGTCCAAGTAATCAATCTGAACGAGTCGCCCACGGATGTTCTTTTGTCGAGCAATGCGCTCAATGAAAACCTTGCAACGGGCACCACGGTCGGGGTCCTTTCGACCATCGATCAAGACCTAGGTGATACCTTTGTCTACAGTGTGGTTCCCCAAGCTGGTAGCAGCGACCATACGGCTTTTACCACAGTGGGTAGTAGTTTGAGGACGACCAGGCCTCTGAACTTCGAGGAACAATCGGTCTACAACATTGTGATCCGCTCGACCGACTCAGGCGGTAATACGATTTCCAAACCGTTTACGATCTTCGTGAACAATCTCGAAGAAGCCCCAATCAATCTGGAGCTGAGCAACAGCACCATTCTGGAAAACCTACCTCCAGGAAGCTTCATCGGTTTGATCTCAGCCATCGACCCAGATTCAGCTGGCTCAGTTTCCTTTGGATTGGTTCCCGACGCGCTCGATAACGGCCTATTCCAGGTTTCCGGAACCCAGCTTCTGTCGAATACGATCTTCAATTTTGAAGCCAAATCGAGCTTCCAAGTGCGTATACGGGCCACGGATGTCGCTGGCCAAAACCTCTTCCGCGACTTCACGATCCGTGTCGTAGACGTCAACGAAGTCCCGACTCAGGTGATCTTGAGCTCGACCGAGATGCCAGAGAATGCAACGAATCTCCTCGTGGCAAATCTTTCGACCGACGATCCTGATTTGAACGAACAGACCATTTTCCGACTTGTTTCCGGAACCGGAAGCAACGACAACAACGCCTTCTCGATCGTTGGAAACCAACTCTTTGCCAAGTCGGCCTTCGATTTTGAGATCAAGAGCGTTTACAACATTCGGATCAATGCTACCGATTCGGCGAACAATCAAGCCACGAATGCATTTGTCATCCGAGTGCTCGATCGCAACGATGCACCTACGGGAGTGACCCTGAGTCCATCGACCCTGCCAGAAAACGCTGGTGCAAACCGCGTCATCGGTACTCTTGCGGCGATCGATCAAGACGCCAACGACACGTTCATCTACGCGTTTGGAACTCCGACCTCAGACTTTACCATCGTTGGTAATCAGCTTGTCGCTACAAGATCCTTCGATTTCGAAACCTTGGCCAGCTACACCCCGTCGATTGTGGTCAGAGACGCCGCCGGGGCAAACATCACCGTCCCGGTGAATGTCCGAGTCACGGATGTCAATGAACAGCCCAGCAACATCCTCATCAGCAATCAATCGGTCGATGAAAACCTCGCCGCCGGCGCACTGGTTGGTCTTTTGACGGCGATCGATGTCGATGCTAATGAAACGGCGGCCTATAGTCTCGTGACCGGTTCCGGCGGATTTAACAATTCCTCTTTCCGCATCAACGGCAATCGCCTAGAAACCAATGCTCGCTTCAACTTTGAGAAACAAGACCTCTACTCGGTGCGCGTGCGAACAACCGACAAAGGTGGATTGTTCTTCGAAAAAGCGTTCATCGTCACGATCAACAACATCGCCGAGTTCCCGCCGTTTGCGACCAATGACTCGTTCCTGACTTCCTTTGGACGTCCCATCACCATGGATGTCCTCGCGAATGATTCGGGATTAGGTGCCAATCTCGATCCGACCACGGTCAGGATCGTCACGCCGCCGACCCAAGGAACCGCATCCGTACAGCCAGACGGACGAATTTTATTCACCCATAACGTTGCCAACTCGCAGACCAAGATCGTCTTGCAGTACGAGGTCCAAGACATCAATCAAATGGTCAGCAACGTTGGCACAGTGACGGTGTCGTTCTACTCGGCTTTCCAAAACCAAGCCAATTCGCTTGACGTCAACGGCGACGGAATCATTTCTCCTCTCGATGTTCTAACGACGGTCGACTACATCAATGCCAATCCAGGCAAATCGCAATTGCCCCTGAATTCGCCCGATGTACCACCCTTCGTCGACGTCGATGGCGATGGGTTTGTCACCCCGCTGGATGTCTTGAGCGTGGTCAACACGCTCAACAAATCTCCTGGGGCACCCGAGGGTGAATCAACCCTGCCAAGCAACGCGTTGAGCAATGTCGATGCGGCCTTCTCACAAGGCGATTTTGGATTTGACCCTTCGGAGTCCAATCCCCTCGCCCGTAAAAACCGAAGGCGATAGCAAGCCTTCGTCGAACACCTTCCGCCGATCTAGATTCGGCGGAAGGCACAAAGAGATTCTCGGTAGTCGAATCTGGTTTTTTCCGAAAACCACGATCGCTTGAACTTTTGCGGGGAAATCACCAAGGAATCAGCTAGTTTTTCAGTCGAAAAGCGCTGTTTTCCTACCGCGAATCCGTGAGAAATGTTGTTGACTCGGCTCTTGGTATCCTTGATAATCCTCCTATCGGATGCTCGGGTTGATTGTATGAGGATCGTTACTGGTTCGGATATCTACGATCATTGCTTGGGTTTTGTCTAGTTTTGTTGATAGCTCGCTCTTGGCGAGCATAGGTGATACGAGGGTTTGTTTCAGTGACGAATATTTATGTAGGTAACCTATCATTCCGCGCTACGGAAGATGAGGTTCGCGAGGCTTTCAGTCGTTTTGGCCAAGTCTCCAAGGTTAGTATCATTACGGATCGGGAAACCGGTCGTTCCCGTGGTTTCGCATTCGTAGAAATGCCCAGCCCGGATGAAGCGAAATCAGCAATCGAGGGTTTGAATCAGCAAGAAGTTGCCGGTCGCCGAATCTCCTGCAACGAAGCTCGCCCTAAGGACAACGGTCCTCGCGGAGGCGGCGGTGGCGGTGGTTACGGCGGTGGCGGTGGTGGTTACGGCGGTGGCGGTGGTGGTTACGGCGGTGGCGGTGGAGGTGGTGGCGGCGGTGGTCGCCGAGATGGCGGTGGCGGTGGTGGCTACCGTGGTGGTGGTGGTGGCGGTGGTGACGGCGGCGGCCGTCGCCCATACCGAGACCACTAATCGGATTCAATAGAAAAGCGGAGGTATCGAACCTCCGCTTTTTTTTTGGACCCTTGCGCAGAATTTGTGGCTAAAAAGGTCTAAGCTTCCTAGGGTGGAAGCGTTTGGATTTTTCGAATTCCCCAAACTTGGCTATCTTGACGCCTTTGCGATAGGTTTGGACCTCTTTCCAACGGGCGAGCCGATGCAAAAGTTCTTGAAGAACCTAACGGTTCAGCCATTCCAAGCTTCCGGTGTACTTTTGCACCGCATCCAAATTGAGCTTGAGTCCAAGCCCCGGAGAATCAGGGATCGCTAAAAATCCGTCGGCATCCAATCGCCAAGGTTGCTCGACGATTTCATCGATAAAGGGCGAGCCGGTCAGATACTCTACAAACCTCGTGTTGGGAATCGCAGATGCTAAATGCAAATCCGCTGCGAGCCCAACGGCTGTGTTCCATCCATGAGGAACAAACTCTACTCCAAAGTCCTGGGCCATCCAGGCGATACGTCGCTCCTCGCTGAGCCCACCGACCTTGGTCACATCCGGTTGGATGATATCGAACGCACGCTGCGATAGCCAAGGCAAAAAGCTTTGACGCCTTGTCAGCACCTCACCGCCAGAGATCGGTACCGGGGAATGCTCACGAAGCCTAACGAAATCCTCCAATGCATCCGGGCTCAACGCCTCCTCAAACCAAACCACATCGTAATTTTTTAACATCTCAGCAGTCTGAAGCGCCCACTTATAGCCACGTGCCCAATAAGCGTCCGAGCCACCAGCGTCGACCATGAGATGGCAATCTCCACCCACTGCATCCCTGGCTGCCGATACGATCGCTTCATCGGTTTTCGAATCCTTGCGCCCAAATGGCCCCCATCCGATCTTGAACGCGCGGAAACCTTGATCCTTTACCTTCGACAAGCTCTCCTTCATTTTCGATGGCTCATCCATCAGCAGTGATGCATAAGGCTGGACGCGCTCAAGATACCTGCCCCCGAGCAATCGACTTACCGGTTGACCGGTGACTTGTCCTAATAAATCCCAAAGCGCAATGTCGATTCCGCTGATTGCATGGGTAATGGATCCACCGCGACCAAGCCAGAACATGTGCTGATGGAGTTTCTCGCTGACCCGCTCGGGTTCCAAGGCGCACTCGCCATCGGTCAACGGTTGTAGCACATCCAACGCGGCTTGTACCAACCGATCGTTGGTGAACACACTCCCGAGCCCTATGTGTCCAGTATCGGTGTGCACAGCGATCAGGGTATGGACGCAGTCCTCGGGCCTTAGCTCGTTGCTCCATCCACCTTCGGGCGTAGCCCCCCGGAGACCCGCACAAGTGATTTTTCGAATCTTCATGATGGTCCTTTTGTTATGCATCGATCGTTTCAAGTCCTGCGGAATATTTCGACACTGTGTTGGAATTCCTTGATTTCATCCAGTGGGAAAATAGGACGCTGGCATCTCTGATGCCCGAGCCCTCGCACATTTGCACTCGAGGATCCTGGAGCGTCGATCAGCATCAACTCACTACACCACTGGGCATACATATGGTGCTGGCAATGCGGGGATTTTACAACAACGGCATCAAACTGCTTGGGATTCTGCCCGTTGGCGAAGAAATAGGAACGATCGTAAAGATTCACCCCTCGGCTCCCGACGACCAATGTAAAAGTCCCAGATTCTAAGACCGCCGTTTGCCCAGAATCCCAAAGCTCACCAAACGACTCGCTTCGGAATACTCCATCGCTCAAATGACGCACACGGCATCGAAGTTCCACAGGCTGAAAACGCCCTGGGTCCAACGTTCCACCAAGTCTAACGGAAACCTCTTGCCCTATCCCGGCTTGCATGGCGATCTCTACCGCCGGTCGATCCACAATAGGAATCAATGCCCGACCCTTGTAACCACATTCTAAGAGCGCCTTTAGCACCGCGTTGCTGTCTCCCGATGCACCAGAGCTGGTCGCATCGGCGGCATCTACCAATGCGATCGTCCCTGAATGATTCCCCAGGACCCTCTGCTGCATCTGAGAAAGCGAGATCAAGGGGACCTGCATTCTCTCGTGGTGATCCCAAAACCGCTTGGCGATGCTCACGGCTAGCTCACCGGCCAGCGTTTCGTCGTTGTCGGTCGTCACGAAACTGTAGGTCCCTAGCTCTGGGACGTCGGTAAATGGATTTCCGATGAATACGCCCGCAGATAACCCCTCAGGGCTCTGCTCTGCTTGCTTGGCCATCGCGATGCACTGCCCAAATAGCCCCGTTTCCGTGATCAGTTCGTCGCCCCGGACCAAGGCGGGAATTGGTACTCTGGCCGTTACCGGGACCACTTTCCTGTCGATAATATCAATAAGCAACCGCGCTGCCCTGGCACCGGTCTCGAAAAAGTCAATGTGCGGATAGGTATGATAAGCCACGATCGCATCGGCATGCTGAAACATCTTGCGGGTCGCGATACCGTGGAGATCCAAGGATACGACGATCGGTAGCTTTTCACCAACAATGCGTCGCGTCTGCTCGAGCAGATAACC
>CAILTZ010000085.1 GCA_903837255.1 uncultured Pirellula sp.
ATCGCTGAGCAGATCATCGAAGCCGTTGTGGCTATTAACGAACTTCTTGACGATCGAGATCACCAGACGCAAGCCGAGCAAAGCTTGGATATTGTCTCGGGAGGGGCCGAGCTCTACGCCGAGCTCTTGCGATACGACTGCCGCACCCGAGGGACTCACCAGCAAATGGACTTGCTCCTGTGCAATGGCTAATTGCTGCAACAACCGAGCCGCATAAGCAGCCCCGCTGGCGCCGGTGATGGCAAGGACAATCGGTAGGGGGTTCGAAGGGGTCATCTATTTTCGCCCGAGGTAAAGGGTCGCGACCCCAAAGGTCATCGGAACATAGCGAACTTGGCTCAAACCTACCTGCCTCATGAGTTCCGCCATCGCCTCACCACACGGAAATTGCGAGACGCTCGCTGGGAGATAGGCGTAAGCCTCTTTGGAGTTTTTAGCGACTTTGTTCCCAATCCCGGGAAGGATTCTGCGGAAGTAGAACCTGTAAATCTGCTTGAGTACCGGGAGAGTGGGTTGGGAAAATTCCAGCACCGCCACGGTCCCACCCGGTCGACAAACCCTGACCATCTCACGCAACCCCTGGAGCGTGTCGACTACATTCCGCAGGCCGAACGCAACGCTAACGGTCTGGAACTGGTTGTTCTCAAATGGGAGGCTTGTCGTATCGGCCTCAAGAAAGGCCAAGCGGTGGCCGTCGAGACGCATCTTGCGCTGCTTTTGGGTGGCGAAAGCGAGCATCTCCCCACAAAAATCGCTTCCAATGACCGTCGTCTGGGCGGAAAGAATCTTGGCAGCTGCCAATGCCAAATCCCCAGTTCCAGTGCAAACGTCCAGAAAAGGATCGCCGCTTTGGGGGGCCAAAATACCGAGGGTCCGACGACGCCAGTAACGGTCGATATTCAACGATAGCAGATGATTGAGGAAGTCGTACCTAGGAGCGATTTCGGCAAACATCCGCCGAACCCGTTCGGTCGATTTGTCTACTGCAGCCTGTGTTGTAGCGGGTGGTGTTGCCAAAGGCTGTGTCGTAGAAAGCTGGGGTTGATTCAATGGGTTTCTCCTTCCAAGAATGCGGATTCACGTAGCTAACCGCATTTTGGAATAGGATACAACCCCCGATGGAAATCAACCCCGAAGATGGCCGAAAATGCAAGGCTAATTGGCTGGCTTTGGACGGATCGTCTCGCCCCGGAGCGGCGTCGGGCTTGACGATGGCATCGTCGATCCCGGCAGAACGTTCGAACCCGAAGGAATCGAGCTCGAGGGGATGGTCGAACCGATCGAAATCCCACCGTCATAACTCGACACGCCGGAGCTCATGGGGGTTTCGTACGATCCGATCACCGTTTCTCCATAACCGCCATACTTGGAACTCTCCGAGCAACTTTGGCAGCCGCCACCCTGAGCCGACTCGCAGCCAGCATCGCAAGGCGCACCGACATTCGTCGGGCCGCTAAGACAGCTCTTGAATTTGCCTAAAAAACTGGGCTTCCAAGTGCTGCAGGTGTTGCAACCTGCAAACGCCAGGGTCAGGGCTGCAATGGCCAATGTTGTACGTTTCATCATCTTTCTCCTTGAGGAAATCGCAAAAAGTTGCGGTCGAAAGATTTTCGACGTGCAACTCTACGCCAATATTCCTCATGTGCAAATCGACACTCAAAAATTTTCGACAATCTGGAAAGTTTTTCTAACGCTCATAATCCAAACGAGTGTTAGAGTTTCGCAACTCGCCAGTTGCACACCCGGATCCTTAACAGGTTCCTATGCAGGTGCCGGATGTTTGATGAACTGAGTTTTCGCCTTACGAAGAATCGCTATGACCTTATCGCTGAATCCAATCTCAGGTAATCCATCGAGTCGCAATGGATCTGGCGCAAGCGACGGTCTGGTCCGCATTTGGCTTGCACTACACTTGGCTGTGCTACTTGCGGCTGCTATCGCCGGTTGGTTGACCTCTGCCTCCACATCATCGAAGTCAACGTGGAAACCGCTTGTCCGAAAGGAGCCCCCTGTTCGAAAGGACATTGGGACTCCATCGCCTCGATCGCCTCAGAGTTCAGCTCTCTACATCTCAGCCCCTTACGAGCCGACCGATTCTTACAATCCATCCGATCCGGGCCTCTCGGAAGTCTGGGAGCTCTCCTCGAGGCATCTTCCAGAGAGATTTCGTTGCATCAATCCCCTTGAGCCCGGTCTCCGGGCGCAACGGCATACTCCCATCGGCTGGCAAGCAGACGACTTGGAAAATGCACTTGTCAACGACGGTCGTTTAGTGATCCTCTACGTTCATGGAAATTTCATGGAACGCAACAATGCTCGCGAACGAGCGTTGATCCTCAATGAGTATTTGCGGCAGCGTTCGCAAAGACCCTATAGGCTGCTGATGCTCTCATGGCCAAGTGAGCGCGAACCCCATCCCCTTCGCGATGTCTATGAGAATGCGGAATCTGCCGAGTCTCAAGCACTATTTGTCGGCTGGCTTCTGGAGCGATTGAGTCAACATTCCGATGTGAGCTTGCTGGGTTTTTCCTTCGGAGCAAGAGCCGTTACCGGCGGTCTTCATTTTGCCTCAGGTGGTACGATCCCAGGCTATCAGTACCGCCCGATTTCTGACCTGCAGTCTCAACCCAGAAGTTACCGCCTGGCGCTGGTTGCTCCGGCGTTGGATCGCGGTTGGATCGCCAGAGGAGGCAAGCATGAACGCAGTTTGGACAACGTATCGGGATTGGTCAACCTCTACAATTCGAGAGATCCTATTCTGCGAAGATTTCGATTTATAGATCGCATCGGTCGGCCAGTCGCTGCCGGCTTTGCCGGCTTTATCGGACTTCCAGGGATCGAGGGAGTTTCAAATCCGCGGGCTACGCAACCACTAGCGAACTCGAACAAAATAAGGCAATTTGACTGTGGGTCGGGTATCGGCACGACTCACAGCGAGCGAAGTTACTACGCCCAGTGCCCATACTTTGGAATCGTACTGGATCATCTGTTGGGGCAAGAGTCCAATGCAAACCCAATCGAGTGACCGATTTCCTAACAGCTTTGCCTTGCGTTGGGATTCGCTGGCAGCAGGGTTCGAGCTTGTCGAAGCTTCTCGATTGTCGATGGCCGCGACGGATCTCGGGGCGATGTACGGTGCAGTGCTCGTTGAGCGAGTCCGAACGTTCGGTAGAAAAATTCCCGATCTTCAGCCCCATAAAGACCGTCTTCAAAGCGGACTCGAAACGCTCGGGATCGATGGCCGAGACTTTCTCCAGCAACTCGGTGCTGGGATCGAGGAACTCGTCGCCAAGAGTCCTAAACTGCTGAGCGAGGAATCCGACGCGAGCTTGTGCATCGTCGTTACCCCAGGCGATTATTTCTCGGGAAAACGTCTGCACGGATTCGCCCACTGGTTGCCGATCCCCTGGAGAAAATTAGCACATTGGTACCAGTCAGGTACCACCCTGGTCCGCGTGCAATACGCATCAGGGGCCGGCGAGTGCTGGCCGGTGAATATCAAGTCGCGCAGCCGACTGAACTATTATCTCGCAGACCTGGACGCTAGCAAGCGTTTCAACGGAGGCCTGGGCCTGCTGTGTACCAGCCGAGGGATGGTGGCCGATACCAGTGTGGCCAACCTCTTGATGGTCGACCAGCATGGACACATCGTATCTCCTAGACGTGAAGACATCCTCCGAGGGACATCGTTAGAGCGTGTTGAACGCCTACTGAATGCCCAAGGTCGCTCCATCGAGTTTCGAGATTTGTACTTCGAAGAGATTTACAATGCCGCAGAAGTCCTTCTCGTGGGCAACACCGGTTGCGTATGGCACGCATCCCATTTGCAAAAACGTCGGATCGGAGATTCAAAAGTCGGACCGCTATGCCTGAGCTTGCAAAAACAGTGGTGCGAGGCAGTTGGTTTTGATTGGAAGTCCCAAGCGATCCTAAGAGGACAACTCTAGTCCGTTTAGTTTCACGACGCTCGGTCGCACGCGGGCAAGGCCTTTGTGTCTAGAAACCACCAGAGTTCACCCTCCGTGGGATTGATCAATTGAGCCGGGTAGAGCGACGGCTCCCTGGGACCATGCCATACCACATCCAACGCCGGTGCTTTCGATTCTCCGCAAACCAAAAACGCCACACGTTTGGATCGATTGATCAATGAGGCGGTCATCGTCAAACGAAAACACTCGAATTTGGGGACATAGTTGGCCACAAATCCATCGAGACTCTCTAGGGCTTGCGTCTCTGGAAACAACGAAGCCGTGTGGGCATCGTCCCCCAAACCTAACAGGACCACGTCCAAACAAGGTGTGCTTCCGAGCACCGAGCGAATGGTCTGACCATAGTCGTAGGCGGTTTTCTCCGGATCCAGCGGGTCGATTGGAACCGCATAGAAATTCGGAATCTTTTTCGAGTCGCTCGCCGCCATCGCCGGGTCTAGCCAAGCCTTTTTCACCATCAGAAAATTGCTCTCGGCATGCTCGTGCGGCACGTTCCGCTCATCACCCCATAGCAGATGCACTTTCGACCAGTCCAGGGCCTCTAAATGCTCGCGGGCAATCCGCTCGTAAAGCCTCTTGGGGGTCGAACCGCCCGAGAGAGCCAGGACGCACCGCCCGGTTTGCTGAATCGATTGGGCAATCGAATCAATCAGCCAAAAACAAGCCGCCGAAGCTACTTCTTCGGCACTTGGTTTCACGACGACGTTGGAATTCATTATAGTATGTGTGGGTGGTTCAAATCGATCCCCCGAAAAATGTACTTGGTAACTTATTGGTTGACGCGAGGTTTGGCAAGGGACCCACAGACGGATGCAATTGACGACAGCTCAGATTTGGGAACGCATCCACGCCGCAGGAATCGCAACCCCCGAACAGTACCGGCAATGGGCCAAGGCGGTTTCGGAAGCCATCGGGGCATCGGCCAGCGCCGATCCAGCCGCTGTCATCAAGGAACTCGTCCAACAAGACAAGCTCAGCCCCTACCAAGCCAACGTCCTGTACCGTGGCCTGCCACACCCCTTGCAACTCGGCAAAATCCGCGTCGTTCGGTCCCTAGACTCAGAACGCGGACCGAATTGGTACGAAGGGGAGGATACCGCAACGGCTCGATGGTCTGCGTTCCCCCCAAAAGCAGTCTGGTTGGTCGCCCTGCCCGATGAGAGACTTGCAAGCCCCGAGGTCCAAGATTGGCCACCGAGCTTGCAGTGGGCTCAGCAACACTGCCAAGTCCAATCGCCACACCTGGACCGCTGGATCAGCGCCGGTGCAACTCTCAAACATCTCTACGCAGTATGCGAGTCCGTTCCAGGTCTATTGCTAAGCGAAATGCTCGACCAAGGTCCACTGTCGAGCACTCAAGCCCATCGAATGCTACGCGACGTGGCGATGGGACTCAAGTTCCTCCATCGCCATAGGCTCGTCCACGGACACTTGTCGACCTCCGCCGTGGTCTGGAACGAAATCCGAGGTTTCTTGCTCCTCAGAGACCCAGTCTTTCCTCCCAGATCTCCCTACCACGCCCCAACTCTTAGCGTTCTCGGGGGACTCAAAGACCGCCTG
>CAILTZ010000086.1 GCA_903837255.1 uncultured Pirellula sp.
TGAGAGGTTCACCTCGATTGCCTTCGCAGAAGACAAGAAGCCCGAGGTGTTTCCTCCGTAGTCCAACGTGTCCTTGCCGCCACCGCCATCCAGTATGCCCGCCAACGCAGCACCCTTTTCAAAGGTGACGGTGTCATCGCCTGCTCCGAGTGTGATATTCTCGATGTTCCAGACCGAGAGCAGCGGAGCGCTGATCGCTGTGCCTTTTCGTAAAATGATCTCGCCGTTCTTCTTGATCGTGATGAACGCCTGATCGGTATTTCCCCAACCATCGAGTGTCAGCGAGGCGGTTTTGCCAGTGACAGTTGATCTCTTGATGATATCGATGCCGGAAATCTTGCTGCCGCTATTCACGCCCTCTACTTTGTTGCCTCCAGAGCTGACACCAACTTTTCCATCTGGGGCCACCTTAAACTCGATATTGGCACTTTTGACGCCAGTGAAATCGAGCGTATCCTTGGTCCCAACCGTGTCTACGACTATGTCTGTTCCGAAGCCGTCGTTGAATTTGTAGGTGTCATCGCCGGCGTCGCCTTCCAAAGTGTCATTGCCGATGTTGCTTATCAGCGTGTTGTTCGCAGTGTCTCCGGTCAATTTTTGGCCTGTATCCTCGGCCGTTACCGGGGTGGTTCCCACGACAGTTTTATCGGCCAGCAATTCGGCATACTCGGCCACCGACAGGTCCGGCGTGAGCCGCTTGGCTTCGAGGTCGCCGAACTCAAATTCCAAGTTCCAGTTTCCGCCACGCGAAGATCCACCGGTATCGTCAATCGAAGCGGCCACGTCGGCTCCCGTCAACTCGGCGAACCTCTCCACAAACTGACCACCCGGATCCCCCGCGCCGATCCTACACCCATAAAGCAGTATGTCTGCATCCTCGGCCAAAGACCGACGCCAGTCCGAAAACTGGGTGCCATAAGCGTCCAGCCCACTGCGGCTTAGGTCGACGCTGCCCATCCCCAACACGCCCACCGATCCGTGCGACAGGATATGAATGGCCGAAATCGAACGGTAGGCTGCCTCCGAAAGCGTTTCCGTGATCTGCTGCACGCCATCTCCAGAACCATCAAGCACCACCAAAGCGGTCTGATAATCCAACTGGCCAGCCACCCGACCCACCCCAAACAATGAATCAATCAGCTTCTGATAATCGGGCAACGCGTCTTCGACAAACACCAGAACCGTCGGCTGCCGATTCACCGAAGCGTCTTGGACCAAACCTCCAGAGATGGTCCTGTCCAAGGCCTTGGATACCCCAGAGAAGCTCACCGAACCCGGCCCCGAAACACCCTTGAGCGTCCCGCTGTCAAACGTCGCAAAATCCCAAACGCCACCCGACGTGGGCTTGATCAGCCGGTTACTACCGGCCCCAAGGCTCAAGCTCACGTCGACCGAATTCGACCAATCGAGCCCCTGGAGATCGACCGTATCGTCCCCCGACCCTGTTCGCACTATGAATGTTTCTAATCCGGTCGCAACCAACGGAGAAGCAAAAACGATGCTGTCGGTGTCGAAGTCGGGCTTGTCGTTGGCCGAAGTGTCGACCACGAAGTGGGCGTAGTTGCTGAACGTGATCGATTCAAAAGGGACCCCGCCGCTGGTTCCCGATACCCGATTCTTACCCGCCGAAGGGCTGTGGATAGAGATCGAATCGTTCCCGCTTTCTGACGATGGAGCGGTGAACGTAAAGGTCCCATCGACGATACCCGTGCCATCGACATAGACCGGTTCGAGGCCCGTGAAGGTGACTCGACTCGTGCGGGATTGGAACACCCCATCTCCGAAAACTTTGCCCGGCAAGTAGCTACCGGAACTTGCTCCGCGGATGTCCAAAGTATCGAAGCCACCGTCGCCACCGTGGTAGATAATTTCGATCGGCAGATCGCCGTCAGAGAGATCAACATAGAGGCTATCATCGGTCGCGGCGTCACCCTCGATGATCAGACGCACGACACCCATTTGGCGGAGCAGTCCGAGTTGAAAACTCTCAAGAAAGATGTTCCCGGAAGCGTGGACGGTCAGCGAACCATCGAGAATATCCGTGCTTTTTGCGACTAAAGAGGGGCCAACGAAAGGCCCTGGCGTCTGGTCGACGCTGTTAAATCCTTGCAAATCATGTACTTCAAGCGATCCGGTCGTTTCGGCAACTGGGGGCCCACGGGGCGTAGCGATTCGAAGATCTGCTGTGGAAATTGGATCGGTCGATACTGGCCCAAACGTTTTGGTTTGGGCGATTGATTGTATGGTTACCGGGGCCAGGAAGCCTTGGTGGGCCCCGGACAGTTCGGTCGATTCGGCCTCTTGTGAGGCCGCTGGAGCTAGGCTGACTTCGGCTCGGAACTCGGCAAGGCTCTCGACCAGTTGCTCGTTCGAGTCGTCGCTTGGCGACGCCAGTTGGCTCGCAAAGAGAGAGTCAGTTACGGTGCCAGAAGCCTCCGCGAAAGCACGCGACTGAACAGGATCCAAATCGGATTGGACGAGCACGTCGACGTAGTCGCCTTCAGAAAACAGATCGTCCGAAAACAGGTCGTCGCGAGTCGACGTCGAGGCGAAAAAATCGTCCGACTCCGAGGCAGCCACGGGAACCAATTGGGCCGGTTGAGCATCCAAATCGGAGCTGCCGTCTGCAGCCGAGTGCGCCTTTGAATCAATATTATTAATACTGCTGGCAGGAGCCAAATTAGGTTTTGGGGAGAGGCAATCGTCCTCTAGGCCCGGATCGCCGAAGAGCATCGCGCGAATTTCGAGTTGCTCAATAGTGGGCTTGAGCCACCGCAGAGCGCTGGACCGCTGTGAGTTCAAATTGTAGGAACTTGCAACGTTTTTCAACTTGGCCGAATGTAGGGTTTAAGGCGTCTGGTGGGGTAAAGTTTCCCATGCAGGACTTTTCCGTCCCGCAAAACCGCGTGTTTATACTCTGCCAAACCACCAAATGCAA
>CAILTZ010000087.1 GCA_903837255.1 uncultured Pirellula sp.
CACTCTCCCTCCGGGCTGTCCATTCCCAAGAGCCCGTCAAGGAAGTTCCCAAGCCGGTGATCGTCGGGGTGATGGGATATAGCCGAGGCCGAGACCTCGCCGAGGAGATGATGAAGATCCCTGGGGTCATCATCAAGTACATCTGCGAAACCGATCGCCAACGCGGTGAGTCTGGCGTTAGGAGAGTCGCCGAGGTGGGTGGCAAAGCAGAACTGGTGTCGGACCTCCGCCGCGTTTTGGATGATCCGACCGTCGATGCCTTTGTCTGCGCTGCACCTAACCATTGGCACGGTCCGGCCGCGATTCTCGGATGCAAAGCAGGCAAACATGTGTACGTCGAAAAACCCGCTTCGCACAATCCGCAAGAGGGGGAATGGATGGTCCAAGCGGCCAACAAGTACCAGCGCTGTGTCCAGGTAGGCAACCAGCGCCGCAGCAGCGAAGGCTACCGAGCAGCCATAGCTAAATTGCACGCCGGTGCGATCGGAAAGGTCTACCTCGGCCGCACCTTCTTCAGCCGCATTCGAGGCCCCATCGGTACCGAGGTTGACTCGGCCCCACCGGAGCATCTCGATTACGAAATGTGGCAAGGCCCCGCCCCACGGCGTCCCTTTCGCAAAAACGTCGTGCATTACAACTGGCACTGGTTCTGGAACTGGGGCAACGGGGAGCTTGGAAACAACGGCCCGCACGGACTGGACATCTGCCGCTGGGGACTCCAAGCCGATTATCCGACGCGAACCGTCTCCTCGGCAGGCAGATACCGATACAACGATGATCAAGAAACTCCCGATACGCACAACGTCAGTTGGGAATTCGAAGGTGGAAAGCAGATCGACTACCAAGGTCTTTCGCACACCAAGCATACCAATGGGCCGTTCGTCTCGTTCTACGGGTACGATGGCTACATGGAGATCGACGGCGACGGTGGCTACCAGATCTTCGACAACGACAATAAACAGGTCGAGTCGGCGCCCAAAACTGATTGGGGCCAAAAAGATCATGTCGGAAATTTCATCGAGGCTGTGCGTGCCAACGACCCGAGTCGACTCCGGCAACCGATCCTGAGTGGCCACCAAAGCACCCTTCTTTGCCATCTTGGAAATATCGCCCATCGGACCGGACGCGTCATCCATACCGATCCTGCGAATGGTCGCATCATCGATTCGGATCTTCCTCAAGGCTTATGGCGCCGCGAATACGATCCGAAATGGGAAAAGCTAATCAGCGAGATTTAGAGACGGAAACCTCTTCCCACTCCTTCGGTAAACTCGTCAAAACGCGGTACCCATCCTCGGTAACCAAAACGTCGTCCTCGATGCGAACGCCACCCAAGCCGGGGATATAGACACCGGGCTCGACGGTCAAAACCATTCCCACCTCTAGCTCTCGCGGTTGACCTTTACCGAGTCGCACGGTCTCGTGGATCTCAAGACCAAACGAGTGGCCTAGACCGTGGGTGAAACGTTTCTCGAGACCCGCGTGCTCAAGAGCCTTGCGGGCTATACGATCTATATCCCCCATGATCGTCCCGGGCCCAATGGCCTCGATGGCCGCCGACTGAGCCGCCAAAACGGCTCGATACATCTTCTCGAGTTTGGCAGGAGGCTTGTCGGTAAAAACCACCCGCGTCAAATCACTCATGTAAGCGTTTTTCTTGGCCCCCCAGTCGATCAAGACGAATGAGGAATCACTCAGTCGTTTCGTCGACGGCCGGCCGTGCGGCAAGGCGCTTCGTTCCCCCACACCGACGATCGTTTTGAAGGCGGCCGACTCGGCACCGAGTTTTCGCATGGCAAATTCCAAATCGTCGGCGATCTGTTTTTCGCTCATATCACCCTGCAAGAGCTCGGAGGTTGCTTTGAAAGCTCTCTCAGCGATCCCAATCGATTCTTGGATCAGCGAAAGTTCGTAAGCGTCCTTGACCTCGCGCAATCGCTCGATCACCCCTGCGCAACTGGTCAGCGTTTTCGTGGGCATCTGCTCCTTGAGCCGCTCCCATTGGGCCACGCTGGTGCTAGCCGACTCAATCCAAATGGTTTGATCCGAACGCGAATCAAG
>CAILTZ010000088.1 GCA_903837255.1 uncultured Pirellula sp.
ATTCCGCAGCTCAACGAACCGCCACCGGCCCCAATTTCTTGAAACTTGCCAAATGAAGCCTACAGTCTATGAGCAGCAAATTCCTTGCAAGCTCACTTTGGACGACCTGATGCATTCGTCTTAGGACTTTAGTATCCGGCGAACTTGCGGATCGGGCCAACGATGTAACCGGGGTTGTTGGCGCTTGCGATGTTTGCTGCATCGAAGGAGTTGCGGGCGTTGACAACCACCGAGATCGGATAAGCTGCGACGCCGACAGGTGGATAGAGGTAGACTTCCCACATGCTAAAGACGCCAGCGGCGACGGCTTGCACCTGCAACTGCATGCGAGCGATCTGCATCATTTCCTGCTGGTAAGCTTGGTTCTGCTCCATCGACTGTTGGTACGCAGAGGCTTGGCTCTGAAGATACAGCGACTGCTGCCGCTTGGTCTCTTCGTCTTGTTTGGCGGTCTCGTTTGCTGCTAGCCACTCGTCCCATTGCGGCTGGAGGACTTTGAGTTCGGTATCCTTGAAGAAGAAAAATGGAACACCGTATTCCTCTCCGTTAGGCAGTTCCATCAAGACACCTTCGCAGGTAAACGTGCGGGCTTCGGCGCGTTGGGCTAGGACCCAGTCGTTGAACTGATTTTCGTTGGCAAAGGTCTTCTTTTCAAAGTGCTCGACGATGCGTGGGATCATCTTTCGGTAGACTTCGGGAAGATTGTCAAAGGGTCGATCGTTGACGTAGAGTTTTCCGCGTCGGCGCTGGAGTGTGACGTCTTTGCGGTTAAAGCCAATGACTTTTCCAAAGACCGTCATGCCGTTTTTGAATCCCCAAGAGTGCTTCTCGGTGGCGGACTTGAGCTGGCCTTCGCTCTCCTCGAGCATCAAAAATTTCTGGTCGGCCTCGGAAAGCTGAGCGATCTCGATGGCCAGAAGCTCACGGCCTTTGACCGGCTGATCGAGCCTCAGGACAACGTCCTTTTGATCCGCAGCGATCAGGGTTCCGTTGACTTTGACATTGCCGGTCTTGTCGGTCCACTCCCTGCCCATGCATGGGGAGCAAATCAGGCTCAGCGAAAACAACGAGAAAAACAGAGTTGCCGATTTCATTGGACGAGTTCTCCCTCTAACTTTATGCTACAGAGCAGCTTGATGCCAAAGCTGCACCTAGGCCCTTCCGAGCCAAATCATTTATTCACGGTCTATTGTAGCTTGGATTCCTCGGCCCTGAAAGTCAACGCCCCGAAAGTCAACGCCCCGAAAGCCAACGCAGTGGAGTATTACAACTCGTCGAAGATTAGGGCCGTGAGGCTCAAGCCGGGCAAGAGTCGCGAGTCGATCGGTCGGCATCCATGGATTCTTGATGCCTCGGTTGTCGAGTCCATAAGCCCCCCGAGGCAAGGCGAACAGGTCGACGTCTTGGGTGCAGATGGCAAGTGGATCGGTCGTGGGTTGTACCATCCACAGAGCCGTATTCGAGTCCGGATGTACGCTTGGTCCCAGGAGGAGTCGATAGGTTCCGAACTTTTCCTGCGGCGGGTTGACCAAGCCATCGAGCTTCGCAATCAGATGCTCGCACGAACCAGTCACAGCGACAGTTTGCGCTGGATCAACAGCGAAGGAGATTTTCTAAGCGGTCTGGTCGTCGACGGTTTTGCGGGGAATCTGGTTGTCCAAGTCACCGCAGGGGTCGTTTTGCCCTATTTGGATGCGATTCTAGGGGAGCTTGTGAGCAAGCTCCGGCCACGGAGCATCTTGCTGAGTGTCGATGAAAAAACGGCCAAAAGCGAAGGGATCGAAGCCCGGGAACACGTGGTCTATGGAGAATTGCCAGCCGGACCTTTTAGTATCCGTGAAAATGGGTTGACCTGGAGGGTGGATTTGGTCGGAGGGCAAAAGACCGGCTACTACTTGGACCAGCGCGACAACCGACTTGCAGCTGCCCTTTGGGCTCCCAAAGGAGCCAAGGTGCTCGATGTGTGCACGTATGCTGGCGGATTTGCCCTGACGATCGCCAAGCATGGAGTTTGTGAATCGGTCGTGGCCGTCGACTCAAGCGCCAAGGCGTTGGATTTGGCCAGAGCCAACGCCCAGTCCAACGGACTTACCGACAAGGTCGTATGGGAGCAGGCAGATTTTTTCGAAGCCTTGTCGTTGCGGGTCGATCGTGGCGAGCTCTTTGACATGATCGTCTTGGACCCGCCGAAACTGGCCGGCGCGAGGGATAAAGTCCCCAAAGCCATGGCGGCTTATCATCGCCTCAACTACTTGGCACTACGGTGCTTACGTCCAGGAGGGGTCCTGGTTACCTGCAGTTGCTCAGGGCGCGTCGACCGCTCGGATTTCCTGGACGTGCTGCTCGGATCGGCCAGACGGGCAGGCAAAGACCTACAAATCCTTGAGAATCGAGGGGCTGGTGCCGACCATCCGGTCAATATTCATTGCCCAGAGACCGATTATCTCAAGTGCATCATCGCTCGGGTGCCTTAGGTGCCTAAGCCGCCGGTTAGTTAGGCTACTTGGGGAAATTTTCAAGGAATTCCCACCCGGTGGACTTGCTGATCCTTGGGGGTCGTCGGTAAACTTTCACCCCTTAATTTGGATTGGAGCATTGCCTAAAAAGCATTGCCAAAGTGGCGGAATGGCAGACGCGCTGGACTCAAAATCCTGTGTCCGCAAGGACGTGTGGGTTCGACTCCCACCTTTGGTACTTTGTGTCGGGCAGCCGACATTTTTGAACGACTCAATCGCTAGACGATTTTTGACCTAAAAACTCACTTCGAATTATTCGGATCATCGGGATAACGAACCAACGGAATATTTGAGACTGTATGCCAACGATCAATCAACTAGTTCGACGCAATCGCGTTGTTCAACACAAGACGACCAAGAGCCCAGTCTTGGAGCGATGCCCACAGAAGCAAGGCGTATGCTTGTTGGTCAAAACGATGACCCCAAAGAAGCCTAACTCGGCCCTGCGGAAGATCACTCGGGTTCGACTGACCAACGGTAAAGAAGTCACCGTGTACATTCCGGGCGAAGGCCATAATCTTCAAGAGCACTCGATCGTCTTGATCCGCGGTGGTCGTGTTCGCGACTTGCCCGGGGTTCGGTACCAAGTCATCCGCGGCTCGCGAGATACCCAGGGTGTCAACGGTCGAAAGCAATCCCGCAGCCGATACGGCGCCAAGAAGAAATAGTTTCATCGCCGGCAACCCCGGCAAACTATCATCGAAAACAGATCACTCAACCCTTCGTACTAAAGAACCTCATTTCCTATGGGAAAAATCACCGCTTCCAGGACCACCCTTCGCCCTGACCCGCGTCACAACTCGCTGCTGGTCTCCAAGTTCGTCAACTGCTTGATGCACGACGGCAAAAAGACGGTCGCTTACGGCGTCTTCTACGATGCACTCGACGAAATCGCTGAGAAGATCAAGGATCGCCCCGCTGTTGAGGTTTTCGAACAAGCCATCGAGAACGTTAAGCCCTACATTGAAGTCCGATCCAAGCGGGTCGGTGGTGCTTCCTACCAAGTTCCGATGCAAGTCAACAAGAACCGCCAGCAATCGCTAGCCTTCCGCTGGATTTTGGTCGCAGTTCGAGACAAAAAGGGTCGCTCGACCGCGACCAAACTCGCCGATGAACTCATGGCAGCTTATCGAAAAGAAGGTGCAGCCATCACCAAACGCGAGAATACTCACCGTATGGCTGATGCCAACAAGGCATTCGCGCACTTCGCTTGGTAGCTCGCCAAGCATTCGGCCAAGTCGCCGACCGGATACCATATTGATGTCCTTCAAGACACCTCCAGATCCCTGGAGGTGTTTTCTTTTTAGATAGCATCAAAGAGTGTTCCACAATGACCGAACCAGGCGATCGACAAAGCAGACAATCCTCCCGCTTTGCCGAGTTGCTCGAATGCACCCCGCGTGGACTCTATTGCCCAGCAGGCGATTTCTATGTCGATCCCTGGGATAAAGTCGATTACGCGATCCTGACCCACGCACATGCCGACCATGCCAGGTGGGGATGCAAACGCTATCTCGCTGCCAAGTCATGCGAGTCCTTGTTGCGAGTCCGACTCAGCAATCAAATCGACCTCCAGACACTCTCGTACGGTGAACCCCTGCGAATCAATGACGCCTTGGTCTCTTTGCATCCGGCCGGACATATTCTCGGATCGGCTCAGGTACGCATCGAGGTAGCCGGCAAAGTGGCTCTCATCACCGGGGACTACAAACTGCAAGCCGATCCGACCTGCGTTGCCTGGGAACCGGTCCGCTGCGATTTGATGGTCACTGA
>CAILTZ010000089.1 GCA_903837255.1 uncultured Pirellula sp.
CTGAACTCTCTTTGGGTTCGGATGTCGCGCTGGGCTCCGACCTGCGACTAGCCTCCAACGATGCCGAATCGAGCGATGTAGCGCTGGTTGCTGACCCCAAAAGCGATAGCGGAGTCAAGCTCGTGAATCGCTCGTCGAGCGACAAAGGCAAATCCAAATCGAAAGATAAAGATGCGGAGTCCTCGGACCTCAAACTTTCCGATGAGGGTAGCGATCTTCAACTCGGCAGCGACCTGAAGCTCGAAGAAGTAACTGGATCGAGCGGATTGAATCTCAAGATCAACGACAAAGCTCTCGGTTCCAATGTCCTTGGATCCGATCTAGGGGTTGGCTCTGGTTCCAAAGCCTCCAAGGGGCTCGGAAGCGACTTGGAACTCTCTGGTGATGACGAAGATGACCTGGTCCTAGGTTCCGACTCGGCCATTGGAATAGGTAGCGAGAGCGGCATCAACTTGATGAGCCCATCGGATAGCGGTCTGTCGCTCGAGGACGAACCACTGGACCTTGCAGGGACCGGCATCTCCGGCCTAGATCTTGGCGCCGAACTCGCAGCCGACTCCGCATCGAGCTCCAAGGGTGGTTCAGGGAGCAATCTAAGTGGCATCGGTGCTGGACTGGTGGATCAAAACGAAGAGTTTCAGCTAACTCCTTCAAGCGTTGAGGCCGACGATGACAGCGGCTCGCAAGTTATCGAACTAGAAGACTCTGAAAGTTTCGCCGACGGAATCGGGCTGCCCGACGGACTCGGCGCCGATGGAGCGGTCCAAGAGGCTGGTCTCGATGGAGGATTCGGCGCTGAGGAACTCGGAGGCTTGGCCGCCACCGGTGCTGGAGCGGCGATGGCAATGCGAGGTCCCGCAGAGGTCCCCTACTCGGGCTTTTGGGTCGGAATGCTCGCACTGGTGCTGGTTCTGATGGGCTTGTGCGGAATCCTCACGACCGACATCCTCAGAAATCTATGGGCTTGGGACGGCCAAACCGAATACACAACCGGCCTGACCTCGATGCTCGTCAAAGCCCTCGGTGGATCCTAAGTCCCCATCAAAGATCGATCGGCTCGAACAACGTTCGGCGGCTCCTCGCCAAAAGGAAATCCCCGCCGAGGTCCTCGACGCGCTGTGCCGAGGTTGGATCGAATCGAAGAATCTCGTCGAATGGCTCTCAGTCGATCGGCTGAGACTCTTCAAGGGTCTTGCCAGCGATCTTGGAATCGAACTCAGTGCCCCGCTAAAAAAGCTTATCAAAGAGGGCAGAGCTCTCTCGGCACTTCAGCTTTCGAAATCGATCTCCAAAGAGCTCTCCAAGCTCCTTTTGCCAACGGACCCTCGTTTCAAAGTCCTTCAGCAGCACAAGAGCGATGTGGTACGGGAATGGGGAGCATTGATCGTCGGCCAATGGGACTCGATGCCCTTTGCACGAAGACTCGCTTGGATCAAACCCTTTGCCCAGGACCCCAACCCTGGTACTCGCGAGATCGCTTGGATATCCCTTCGACACTACATCCAGGCCGCCCCCAAAGAGACCATCGCAAAACTCATACCTTGGACAGGTAGTCGCAACGATCGGGTTCGCCGATACGCTAGCGAGATCACTCGCCCGCGGGGCGTGTGGTGCCCACATATTGAGCTTATCAAGTCCGAGCCTCAGCTGGCACTGGAACTCTTGGAACCCCTGAAATCCGATGAGTCTCTCTATGTTCGCAACTCCGTGGCCAATTGGCTAAACGACGCGAGCAAGTCCCGACCCGACTGGGTGATCCAAGTCACCCAGCGATGGCAAGAGCAATCGGATACTCCGCAGACAAAGTACATCGTCAAGCGAGCCCTCAGGACGCTCAACAAGAAGATTCGCTAAGGTACTTTTCGAAGACTGCTTCGTCGATGTTCCGACCGCTGAGCACTACGACGATATCGCCTTGAGATGCCTGTGTATTTGAATGCTGCTGGTCAAGTTCAAGCGAGATCTTGCCCTCGAGAAGAGCCGCCGTGGTAATCGCACCTGAAGGTTCGGTTCTCAGCCCGTGAGCTTGATACAACCAGGCCATCGCGCGTTTGGTCTGATCGTCAGTGCAGACGACTGAGTCGCTCACGAGGCGTTCCAAGATCGGCCAATTGTGCTCCCCGACGTCGTACGACAAAAGTCCATCGCAGATGCTCGTCGGCTTGGGGAGCCTTACCCGTCGTCCCTCGATCCGTGATTGGCGAAAGTCGTCGGCTTGGTCAGGCTCCACACCGATGATCTTGGCGGTCGGGAAACCATCGGCGATCGCAAGTGCATGGCCGGCCATGAGCCCACCCCCGCTTACAGCGCACACGAAATGCGATAACTCTCGCCCCTGAGACTTTAAGGCTTGGACAATTTCCAACCCCCCTACCCCGTTGCCAGCGATGACCCATGGATCGTCATAAGGCGATGCCTGCAACGCAAGCTCTTGCTCCGCAATCTCTTTTGCCAACCGATCTCGCACTCCGGTCAGGTGGTCGGTAGAGATGTCATACGTCCGAATTTCCGCACCGTATCTGCGCGTGTTCTCAAACTTTACTTTCGGTGCAGACTCAGGCATGACAATGATCACGCGCGACGAGAATCGGTGACCAGCGTACGAGAGCCCCGAAGCGAAGTTCCCTGAGGAGTGTGCAGCCACCGGCCTGCCATCGAGTTTCGCTGCGTGCTGAGACATCCAATACAAGGCCCCCATGAGCTTGAACGAACCGACCGGAGTCCACCCGTAGTCCTTGATCCACACGCGCCGATCGGGTGCAAGCCGCAGCTGCCTTTCGAGCGCGTAGGAACGCACTAGGGGAGCAGGCGACATGTGCTGTGCAAGCACCCGTTGGGCATCGTAAATATGCTGGATCGTTATGCTCATGATTGGATCGGGAGGGGTAGGCTCAGGGGGCAATCATCTTGTGGATTGATTCGATCGGGACGCAGCGTCTGAGAATCTGCTCGGGGAATACCAATCGCCCGCCGAGCGGATCTGGCGTCTGGCCTTCCTTGTCCGTTTTTTGGCCCTTATCGGTTTTGTCCTGCTCGCGAAACATCGGATGGATTCGCGACACCAATCCCACCAATTCACCTTGCGCATTGAACACCCCAGATCCGCTCGATCCCCCAGAGAATTCTGCGGTGATCTCAAGCCACGTGTTCGAATCACCCTCCATGGTGGGCTTGGTCAGCCGGCTGACAAGCCCTGTTGTGACGACGAAAAATTCGTTGTGAGGATGGCTCATTACCACCACATTCGACAGGGGCTTTGGGTTCGAGCTTGCCAATGCCACCGGTTCGAACTTTTGGTCGGTTTGGAGTTTTATCAAGGCGACATCGGCAGCTTCCCAAGCCGCGAGGACTTGGCCGATCCCAAAGCACTGCCCAAGATGATTCATCACGACCATCCCTTGGACCTGCTCGTCCTCTTTGCGCTTCAACACGTGATGGTTGGTCAAAACCAAGCCATCTGCGCTGACCAGGACCCCACCAGAGATGTTGCTATGTAGATTTTTGCAACGGCCACAGTCGTATAGCGACCCGACCATCACCGAGGCTTTGCGAAGCCGTTCGTGGAACTCCTCGGAGCCCGCCGCAGCGACTTCGGGCAAGCTCAACGGAAATCGATCCGGAGCTTGCTTCAAAGTTTGCCTGATGTCTTTGCCATCCGATGCAGGATCGTCAGTGATCAGTCGGCGTCCGCGGTTGACAAACGTGTTGTAGATCCGTCGATTGTCGATCACGCCACTGGTCAATTCCTCCATCGGAGTGTTGATCCCCGGCTGCTGGGCGGTGTCCTGAGCGTAATTCCATCCGATCAGTGCATTGGCCAGCCCAATGCACGCAACGACGGCTCGTTTGCTTAAGATCATACTGCGAAGCTTTTCGATAGCAGGCCAACGCGGACAAACGACTTGCACTCTGGCAAGCCACGCTGATATTTTAGCCGCTCGGAGAAGCTCGCAGTGGTGTGAATCTCGCCTTTTTAGCCGGTTATCGAGTTGTTACTCGAAGACCACGCCGCGCTGATCGGCCAAAAGCCGCATGACATATTCGAAATACGGGAACGGGATCTTTGGCTTGCGCTTCTTGGACCATACGTAAATCACGTTGACCATCGCTCGAGAGAGTTCCCCGCGATCCACCTTTTGAATGACCTGATCGACGAAGGCCTCTTGGTCAGGAAAAGCCACCCGCAGGCCGAACATCAGCTGGTCTTTGAGCTCGACCGTATTGAACGACAGCATCTGCTCGGCTTCGTTGTAGCTGTAAGGCTCCTGGGTTTGGGCAGGATAAAGCCCGACGCCACTAAAGGCCAGGATTCCGGCCAAGCCCCATCGCAGCCACCGGCTCGATTTCCAACGCTTTAAGGTTGATTCGCTAAGCATATGCCTCGGATACTCCTTGCCTACTTCTGTCGGCGCCTACTTCTGTCGGCCAAAAGCCAGCCCTACATCCCTTTTAATCGACAATCTTTGTGGAACTCGGTAAGCTAGAGTTAGCAGAAGTTCGAGAATCGAATCAAGTCAAGCTGCGGAAAGTAAGCACTTTGGGAGAGATCAACCCCTACGATTTGCCTTGGCCCCAAGCCGGGCGGCTTGCAGGTATCGACTTTGGGACCGTCCGGATCGGGGTTTCATTGTGCGATCCGAGTCGGACCTGGACCGGCCCGCTGGAGACATTCGAGCGCAAAGCAACGGCGATCGAAGTAAAACATTTTCAGAAACTCACCCGGGAGAATCAGATTGCCGGCTGGGTGCTAGGACTGCCATTGCATTGCGATGGACGCGACAGCGCCAAGGCTCGCGAGGTGCGGCAATTTGCCAAGTGGCTCATCACCACCACGGAGCGTCCCGTCCGTTTTATCGATGAGCGTTACACGACGGCTTTGGCCACCCGAATGCTTCGAGATTTGGACCTTACCCACAAACAGCGCAAAAAACAACTCGATAAAATAGCAGCTCACATCATCCTGGACGCTTATCTACAATCTTCCAAACACCCCAGCTTTATTCCTATCACGTTGGAGAATATCGACGATGCTCAAATCTCGTTGGACGATGCTTTGGATGGTTCATAGCCAGCCCAAGTGCCCCGCTTTCCGATCCCAACGGATCGCTTGGGTCGCGATTCTGGCCGCTTTCGCGGCCCTGACAACTCCACCATGTTGGGCCCAAGAAGAGCCCGCTCCAAAGAAGTTAGCCCAAGAAGAGCAAGCCAAAGAAGTACCTGAGCCTCTCACGAAGTACCAAGGCCGACGCATCGCTCTGCCCATGAGCTACCACGGGATCCCTTGGCTCAACCGCCTCGAGCGGATCCAGGAAGAGAACCCCGAGGAAATGCTCGCTCAACTAGGGGTCAAGCCTGGGATGAGCGTCTGCGACATGGGCTGTGGCGACGGCTACTACACGATCGAACTTGCCAAACGTGTCGGGCCGACCGGCAAAGTCATCGCCGTGGACATCCAACCCGAGATGCTCCAAGAACTCTCTCGCCGATGCGAAAAAAGCGACCTTAAGAATGTCGAGATGATCCTCGGCGAGCCGCACGATCCCAAACTGCCCGTAGGCCAGATCGATGTGATCTTGATGGTCGATGTCTACCACGAATTCTCCAACCCAGTCGAGATGCTCGATGCGATGCGCAAGAGCCTAAAGCCCGACGGACGGATCGCCTTGGTCGAATTCCGAGGTGAGGACCCGCAGGTGCCGATCA
>CAILTZ010000090.1 GCA_903837255.1 uncultured Pirellula sp.
ACAAGGGTCATGCAAGGCCTGAGGATCGTTCGCTCATGAATGCCACGTTCAAGCTACCGAGCGAAGAGTTGGAGAGCGCGTTTTTGGCGGAGGCTAAGAAGCTTGGGCTAGATTCCCTAAAAGGTCACCGCAGCGTCGGCGGGATCCGCGCGAGCATCTACAATGCGATGCCAATGGTGGGAGTTAATCTTTTGGTCCAACTCATGGACAATTTCGCATCGAAGCACGCGTAAGGATATATCTGCTTCTTTTGCTTTTATGAACGCTGGAATTTAAGAATACAACGATATGAAGACTCGCATTTTGGTACTGGATCCGATTGCTCCCGAGGGCCTAGCGATGTTGCGAGCCGACTCGGACTTTGAGTACCAGGAGCGGCATGGGCTCAAGGGCCAGGAGCTCAAGGAATCCTTGGCTCAATTCGATGGAGCGATTGTTCGCAGCGGTGTCAAGATCACCGCCGAGTCGCTTGAGGGGAATCGGCGGCTCAAGGCGATTGTTCGAGCCGGGGTGGGAACCGACAACATCGACAAGACCGCGGCGACCCGCCAGGGGATCGTCGTGATGAACACGCCGGCCGGGAACACACTCAGCACCGCCGAGCACGCCTTTGCCCTGATGCTAGCGCTATCCCGATCGATCGCACCGGCGTATCAGTCGCTGTGCTGTGGCAAGTGGGATCGCAAGTTGTTCATGGGTGCCCAGCTTGCCGACAAAGTCCTTGGCGTGATTGGATTGGGCCGCATCGGCAGAGAGGTCGCGCTGCGGGGCCAAGCCTTCGGGATGCGCGTGATCGCTTACGATCCTTTTCTGTCCGATGAGCAGGCCGCCAAGATGCACATGGAGAAGGTACAGACGGTAGCCGAGATGTTGCCCAAGGTCGATTACTTGACCGTGCATACGCCGCTGACCGATGAGACCAAGTACTTGGTTGGGATCAAGCAGCTCGATATGCTCAAGCCTGGAGTGCGGCTGGTCAACTGCGCGCGTGGGGGGATTTACGAGGAAGCAGCACTGGTCGAGGGGCTCAAGCGCGGGATCATCGCTGGCGTGGCGCTCGATGTCTTCGAGGAGGAACCTTGCACAAATAGTCCGCTCTTTGGCATGCCTGGAGTGGTTTGCACTCCGCATTTGGGGGCAAGCACTGAGGAGGCTCAGACGCAGGTAGCCATCGAGGGGATTCAGTTGCTGATGAATTTCTTCAAGACCGGGGAGATCCGCCATGCAGTCAATGTGGCTGCATTGGATCCAAAGACTCTTGAGGGGTTGAAGGGGTATTTGGATGCCACGTATCGATTGGGATTGCTCATGGCCCAGTGGCATAGCGGTTCGGTCAGTGCTTGTGGTTTGCATTACCGCGGCGAGGTGGCCGACAAGGATACCAAGTTGCTCACGTCGGCGTTTTGTGCCGGGTTATTGCAGCGAGCCATGGCCGACGAAGTCAACATCATCAATGCCGAGCTTTTGTTTAAGGAGCGGAGTATCGATCTGATCGAACATCGGAATCGGGAATTAGGTGCGTTCAGTTCCTCGGTGACCGCTGAGGTGCTCGGGGGTACCCAGACGGTGCGTGCTGGGGTGACGGTCTTTGGCAATAGCATGCCACGTTTGGTGTCGATTGACGATTACCGGATGGAGGCTTATCTAGATGGCCATATGTTGTTCTTCACGCATTATGACGTACCGGGGATCATCGGCAAGGTTGGGACAGTGTTTGGCAAGCACGGTGTGAACATTGGACAGATGTCGGTGGGACGAGTCTTGCAGCAGCAAGGCGGATTAGCGGTAGGGGTGTTGAATTTGGATTCGCGACCACCACAAGTGGCCTTGGATGAGCTCGGGTCGATTGACGGAGTCAAAAAAGTTCAATGGATCGAATTGCCTGCAGCCGGTGTGTTGCCCCCCTGGCTGGCGTAAGGTAGCTCTATCCGAGCAAGATTTTTCGCGCCTTGGTTGAGCCAGCACTTTTGCGAGCTTTGATACGAAGATAAGGTCGAATGAATCGGCTTCGATGGCCCATGGTTCCGGGCTCGGAGTCAAGATTTGCATGATCAGGTTCCGAGATCGCTTCGATGCTCATCCCTGTTCGGCAGATACCACCGAGGATAGCATCGAGCGAGTGAGCGAATTCGACGGTTTCGGGTTCCCGCAGCAGGCTCGATTGGCCTATGGAAAGAGATTTCGCAGCATGGCCGACCGGAGTTTCGATGACGTAGCGTCCTTGGACTAGCTCCAAGGATGCCTGCAAGTTCATCGGCTGTTTGTGTTGCGAGACATACAGGCCACCAGGGCGCAAGACCCGTGCGATTTCGGCAAACACGGGCTCGATGTTGGGAACATAGCAAGTGCTTACGGGATGTGCCACGAGATCGAACTCATCGTGCTGGAACATCGACAACTCGGCCATGTCCCCTTGGATGATTTTGTAGTTGAGTCCCAGTTGCGCAGAGACTTGGCGATCGAGTTGGAGCATCCCAGGGCTGATATCTAGCACAGTGACATTTGCTCCAGCGGCGCAGTACAAGGGGCCTTGTCGGCCCCCCCCGGCGGCTAGGCACAGCACATTCCATCCACGAATATTGCCACCGAGCCATCCTTTGGCATCGAGGGTTGCTAGAGGGTTGGCGAGTTCTTCAGTACTGACCGGTTGGGTGAGGAAGTGTTTGGTTTGGACCATCCGGTCGTAGGCCTGTCGATTGCGAGCTTCGACCGCGCCGCGAGGTGCTTTCGGCGGGTTCGATGGATTGTCCATGGACAAAAGGCCTGTTCTAAGTTTGTCTGCGTTTGTCTAGCGAATTCGTGCGTAAATCCGACAATTCGTGGCTGCTAAGTGCACGGCGGGCCAGGGTTGCATTCCGGATTGTATGTCGAAGTTAGCGGTTTTGGGAACGACGGGGTTTGCGAAATTCGGTATCGGACTACCCCGACGAAACTCAGCGGTTCTCGATTGCTTTTTACG
>CAILTZ010000091.1 GCA_903837255.1 uncultured Pirellula sp.
ACACCGTTGACAGCGTCCATCAGCGGTTTAAATCCGGGACCGCTGATGGACGCTGATGCACCGCTGATGGAACAGCCAAGCGGTGAAGTGTGAAGTGTGAAGTGCAGTGAAAAAACTGCGGGGACAGTCCCTCATCTCGCCATCTCCCCTTGCGTCTTTGCGTGAGACCCAAGCATCCCCAAAAGGGTCCAGGCACCAATGACGGCGTCTTCCACTTCAACAATCAACAATCATCACTCGACAATCATCAATCCGTCCCTCGCGATGCTGTGCGGTCTTGTCTTCGCATGGTCAACGGAACCAAGGCACGTGGGATAGGCTTCTAGCCTGTCCGGCTTGAGAAGCAAATGGACGGTAACCATGAGCATCTCCGAACCAACGTCATGAAGACAGTGACAGGCTGGAAGCCTATCCCACGTCAGCAGACCATCGGCAGTACCCTAGGGTGGGTCAGCGTCCAAAGCCGCGCGTGTTTGTCCAACCACATAAGCGACCTCACGAAAGCGCTCGGGTTGATTTCGGAGAAATCAACGACACTGTTCGCCAAAGGAGAAGCTTCGCTTCACCCGTAGCCAACGGCGAGAAACACGCCCCAGTTCCTCCACTTCAACAATCATCACTCGACAATCATCAATCCGTCCCTCGCGATACTGTGCGGTCTTGTCTTCGCATGGTCAACGGAACCAAGGCACGTGGGATAGGCTTCCAGCCTGTCCGGCTTGAGAAGCAAAAGGACGGGAACCATGAGCTTCTCCGAACCAACGTCATGAAGACAGTGACAGGCTGGAAGCCTATCCCACGTCAGCAGACCATCGGCAGTACCCTAGGGTGGGTCAGCGTCCAATGCCGCGCGTGTTTGTCCAACCACATAAGCGACCTCACGAAAGCGCTCTGGTTGATTTCGGAGAAATCAACGACACTGTTCCTCCACTTCAACAATCAACAATCATCACTCGACAATCATCAATCCGTCCCTCGCGCTACAGCCGCCTGCGGTGAGGCGCGTTGGGTTTTGGACAGTGTTGACAGTTGAAGTTGTTGACGAGGATGCTCGAACTTACGAATCATGTCGGTTCGAGCTCAGCGTTAGGTAGCTAGCTAGAATTGGGCTGCGATGAGGTAGCCTAGAATCATTCCGATGACCAGCGCCGGGGGTAGCACAATGGCGATGGTCATGCCGATGAGCATGGCTTTGGACATCTGTGCATTCTGGACGATTGGTTCTGAGCCGAGTTGGGGAGGGGGTGGGGCGGGGTTTGGTACCTGGTTGCCATTGATGCTGTTGGTACCCGAGGCGAACGATGTATCCTGCATCGATTCGTCTCCCGATGGAATTCGAGCAGGGGTGAATTTGCCGCTCGCAGAATCTGTGCCCAGTCCAGTATCGAGCATTGGTGGGGGAGGCGCAAGCCATGGTCCCCGGGTGATTGTTGTCTGTGCGATGGGCACGTCAGGAGTCACCCAAGCTTCTAATCGAGCCGCAACCTCGGCCATTGTCTGAATCCGCTTGCGAGGATCCTTCTCCATCATGTCAGCGATGATATCGACGAATTCCTCGCTGAGGTTCGGGTTGAAGTTGCAGGGGTGGAGCGGGGTTGCTTCCAGATGCCGCCGAATTTTTGACGTGGTATCTCCACCCGGAAAAGGAGCTTTGCCTGTCACCGCGTAGTACAACGTGCAACCCAGTGAGTACACATCGCTTGCGGCGTTGACTTGGAGAGGTGTGCTGTACTGTTCAGGGGAGATGAAATCTGGAGTGCCAACAATTTTGCCAGCGCGGGGGTCATCGACCAAATCTGCGGCAAATCCTGCGAGTCCTACATCGGAAACTTTGGCGATCGACTCCGGGGTTACCAAGATATTTGCGGGTTTGACATCGCGATGGATCAATCCCTCGTCGTGTGCGTAGGCCAAGCCCAAGGCCGCTTGCATGATGATCCCCGCGGCGACTTCTTGCGAAAGCCTATCTCGCGTTTTGACCAGCTTGCGCAAATCCATGCCGGCGACATACTCGGTGACCAAGTAGTGAACGCTACCGTCTTGGCCAGCATCGTGGGCCCGAACCAAGTACGGGCAATCGAGTTTGGCCTGCATACGAATCTCTCGCTTGAAGCTTGCCAAGGTTTCGTCTGTGACTCGATTCAGCGGCAAGACCTTCACGGCGCATTCCCGACCCATCACTTCGTGGACGGCTTTGAAGACCTGACCCATGCCTCCTTGGCCGATAAAATCGGTAATCACGTAAGGACCTAGTCGAAACTTGGTTTTTCCGTCGGCCAACTGAATGGCTTGGTATTCGGTGATGGCGCGCTGCTCGATCAAGATGCTGCGGAGGATCTTGTCCTCGTCGAACGGCTCTCCCTTTGCCTGGGCGCTTAGGACCTGATGCTTTTGTAGCCTCAAGCAATACTCCCACTGCTGAGGGGTCACCAACCCACTTGAGAGCACCGTTTTTTGGAAGTTGCTGGACATATGACCTAGGATACACCAAAAGAGTATCATAGTTATCCGGTGAAATGACGAAAAACCCTCTTTGCATCGAGCAGCGCGCAATGGATCTGAGACTTGGCGGCCAAGTGGCCGTGATCACTGGCGGAGCATCCGGAATCGGCTTGGCAACCGCTAAACTTTTTGCGGCCGAAGGAGTCAGTGTGGCAATCTGGGATTTGGACCCCGGCGCAGAAGTGATCGCTCGGGAGATTCAGGATCTCTACGGGGTTCGGGCCAACGGGCTGCAGGTCGACGTCAGCCAGGAGTCCTCGGTGAGCGAAGCTCTGGCCAAGACCCTCGAGAGTTTTGAAACGATCCACCATGTAGTCCACAGCGCGGCGATTGGCTCGAGCAAGTTTGGTTTTCCATTTACGAACCTCTCGCCCGAGGATTGGAAAAGGACGTTGGATGTGAACATCTTGGGGATGGTCCGGATCGCCACGGCCCTAAGCCCTGTGCTGATTCGATCCCGAGCCGGTACATGCGTCTTTGTCGGTTCGGTGGCAGGCCAGATCGGCTCGCAAACCGATCCACCTTATAGCGCCAGCAAGGCAGCCACCATCAACTTTGCTCAGTGCATGGCCAAGGATCTTGCGGTGCACAACGTGCGCGTCAATACCGTTTGTCCTGGGATGGTTCCGACGAAACTCAACCGATCGATCTGGCAAGCTTGGTACGATCGAGTGGAGTTCGCCCAGCGGCTGGATTACGACGTTTGGGCCGAAAGAAAAATCAAGCAACTCATTCCGCTTGGCCAGTGGCAAACCCCCGAAGACATAGCCGCGATGATCGTTTTTCTATCTTCGCCGCTAGCAGGTCAGGTCACGGGGCAAACCATCAACGTCGACGGCGGTTACGTCATGCATTGGTAGGAATTACATAGCTGGGAAATGCATTGTTGGGAATTCGCCAAGGGTAAACGTCGGTCCCTTGAGGGGAGCTAAAGGACCCTTCCGTTCCTTTAGATGCTGTTTGGTTGTGTTCAAGAGAGATTTCGCGAGGATGC
>CAILTZ010000092.1 GCA_903837255.1 uncultured Pirellula sp.
GACCCAAGACCCAAAAACCAGTCGCCGTGATGAGCCGATTTCGAGCCAGCTCATCGTCAGGTGCTGGCAGCAAATCTCCAGCAATCTGATGCGTTACGAACTCGTCGAAGGCTAGATCCTCATTCAAGGAGTCGACCACCCAATCGCGATAACGCCAAGCGTTCGGCATGTCGTGATTCTCATCAGCACCGTTGCTGTTGGCATACCGGACCAAATCGAGCCAATGCCGGCCCCAACGCACCCCGTACTCCTGTGACGCCAGCAACCGATCGATAAGCCGCTCGTAGCGCAAGTCGGCAGGATCGGCCAGATAACTCTCGATTTCCCGCAGGGTAGGGGGGAGCCCGGTAAGCCCCAGGCTCGCGCGACGCAAAAGCACCAGCGGATCGGCCTGAACGTCGGCCTCCCAGCCCCGCTCCCTGAGCTTAGCTTGCACAAAGGCATCGATCGGCCTTGCATGCTGAACCTTGGACATCTCCCAAACGTTGTTCGCAGGAATCGATATTTCGCCGATTGGCTGAAACGCCCAATGCTTGCGAGCAAGCTCGGGATCAACCCAAGCTTTCTTGGCTTGTGTCGAATCGTCCGCCAGAGCGACTCGCGGATCGACCAACCCGTCCTGTACCCAATGCTCAAAATCCACGATGATCGAGTCGGACAATTTTCCATCAGGAGGCATCTTGGGCTCCTGGTGACGCAGAACCTGGATCAGCAAGCTTTCTTGGGGCTTGCCGGGTATCGCCGCAGGACCGCTATCTCCCCCGCGAAGAATGCCGTCGCGTGTTTCTAAACTGAGACTGCCCTGCAGGATACTCGACGCTCCCGAATGGCACTCGTAGCACTTTTCGACCAGTACCGGCCGAATCTTGGTCTCGAAAAAATCAAGCTGCTTGGTCGTCGGAGCGGAGACCTCGGACGCTTCTTGTGCAAACCCCAAGCTGCCGAGTACCAAACCAGCGCAGACAACCATCCAAAAGGCGGGGGTCGCGCCGCGAGCAATGCTCTGGCCTGCCGCCTTGAGGTGCCCAGCCTTCGTGGCGTGCATCATCTTAGGCCAAAAGCTCCTTGACGACCCGAGCCGGCTCCACACCGGTCAACTTCAGATCGAGCCCTTGGTTCTTGAACGTAAAGCGTTCGTGATCGATCCCCAGCAGATGCAGCACCGTCGCGTGGAAATCGCGGATGTGCACTGGGTCTTTGACGATGTTGTACGAAAAGTCGTCGGTCTCTCCGTAAATCGTGCCACCTTTGATGCCGCCTCCAGCCATCCACATCGTAAAGCATCGAGGATGGTGATCGCGACCATAATTGTCTTTGCTCAAACCTCCCTGAGAGTAAATCGTTCGTCCAAACTCACCGCCCCAGATTACCAGGGTCGAATCCAGGAGCCCTCGGTTCTTCAAATCGGTGATCAAGCCGTAGGTGGCTTGGTCGATGTCTTTACACTGCGATGGCAATCGCTTGGCAACATTGCCGTGATGGTCCCAGTTGTTCAGGTAGATTTGTACAAATCGAACATCCCGCTCGACCATGCGACGCGCTAGGAGGACCGAGTTTGCGAACGTCCCGGGCTTCTTGGCTTCTTGACCATAAAGCTCCATGGTGCTTTCGGGTTCATCGGCGATGTTGGTCAAGTCCGGCACGCTCGACTGCATTCGGAAGGCTAGCTCATATTGCTCTATCCGAGTATGGATCTCGGGATCACCCACAGCGCGGAAGTTCATCTCATTGAGCGATTTGAGCCCGTCGAGCGTTTTGCGACGGATGTCGGTGGGCACTCCGGAAGGATTGTTGATGTAAAGGATCGGATCTCCAACGCTTCGGAAGCTACAGCCGCCGTGCTCACCGGGCAAACAACCCGATGACCAGAGCCTCGCCGAGATCGCTTGGATCTGCTCGTTATTGGTCGGAGTAGCCACGAGCACCACAAAGGTTGGGAGATTGTTGTTCATGGATCCCAGACCGTAGGACAACCATGCGCCGATGCAAGGCCGTCCGGTGACCATGTTTCCAGTCTGCATGTAAGTAATCGCCGGCTCGTGATTGATCGCTTCGGTATTCATCGATCGCACAAAGCACAGATCATCGACGATCTTTGCCGTCTGGGGCAAAAGCTCGGTGACCCACATCCCGCTTTTTCCGTGCTGTGCGAACTTGTACATCGATGGAGCGATCGGAAATCGCGCCTGACCGCTGGTCATGGTCGTCAACCGCTGTCCATTGCGGATGGTCTCTGGAAGATCCTTGTCATACCACTCGTTCATCTGCGGCTTGTAGTCGTAGATGTCCATCTGCGAAGGTCCACCGACCATGTGCAGGTAGATCACCCGCTTGGCTTTTGGCGCAAAATGCGGCAGCGTTCCCAAGCCGCCTATCGAGGCAGCACCCTCGCCAGGATTCGGGCTTGCTTGGGAGACCAGTGGAGTCCCCAGGGAAGCCAAGGCCGCCGCGCCGAGCACGTTTCCTCCGCTGCGAAAAAACTGTCTCCGAGTTTCACTTCGCACATATTCTTCGAATATCGAATGGATTTGGTTTCTCATTTGGTTATCGCCTCATCGAGATTCATCAGAATGTTGACGGTCATGGTCCACGAAGCCAACTCCGATGGATTGATTTCTTCCGGGGAGCGAGTTGCCCCAACGGCTAATAGCTCTTTGGCTGACTGCGGATTTGCTTGGTAGTAACCCGACAATTCGCCCAACGATGCTTGCAACACACCGAGTTCCTCACCGCGTAGCGGCCTAGACACAACGCGTGCGGCGATCCACTGAAGTCTTGCAACTGGATCTGCCCCGTTGGGGTTGGCTTGTATGGCTCGCTGAGCCAATATCCTTGCGGCTTCAACAAACTGGATATCGTTCATGGTGACCAAGGCTTGTAGGGGCGTGTTGGTCCGTTCGCGCCTGACGGTGCAAACCTCGCGGGCCGTGGCGTTGAAAACTTCCATGCTAGGAGGCGGTGCCGATCGCTTCAGGAACGTGTACAAACTCCTTCGATAAAGCCCTTCTCCCTTGTCAGCCAAGTAATCGCGTGTGTTGCTGCCGGGCATCGCGACGGCCTCCCAGACCCCGGGGGGCTGATAAGGACGCACGCTCGGACCGCCAATCTTTTCAATGAGCAATCCGCTTGCGGCCAAAGCGCTATCTCGAATCATCTCGGCATCCATTCGGAAGCGAGGTCCTCTGGCGAGTAGTTTGTTCGACGGATCCATCGCTAACTTTTCATTCGTCACACTGGCCGATTGGCGATAGGTCGAGCTGGTTACGATCGTGCGGAACAAGTTCTTGATGTTCCAACCATCCTCGCGGAAAGAGATGGCCAAGTAGTCCAAAAGTTCCGGGTGGGTTGGCAACTGGCCAGTGACCCCAAAGTCACCAGCCGAAAACACGATTCCGTTCCCAAAGACTTCTTGCCAAAATCGGTTCACCGTCACTCTGGCCGTCATTGGATTCGTCTCATCCAACAACCACTTAGCCAATCCCAAGCGGTTCTTCGGATACTCCTCTTTCCAAGGGTTCAATACCGTGGGCGTTGCGGGTCCGACCTCATCGGCACGCTTGTCGTAGTCGCCGCGAGTCAGCAGCCAAGCCTTGGGAATCTCATTCTTCTCGTTCATCACGTGCGCGATAGTCCCACGCTGTAGAATCGCTGCCTTCTCGTCGACAAGCTGCTGTTGGCTTTGCGTTAGCTTGGAGTAATCCGCATCGCGTGAAACCAAATACCATTGGAACAGTTCATCGGTCTGTTCGCTGCTTCGATTGGGCTTGGCCACCAAGTACTGCCGACGCGGTAGTTGCCCGACCGTTTGAAACTCTTCAGGGCTGAGCACACGTCGATACATCCGGATATCCTGAAGCTTTGCATCTATGGTCGGAGCCGTTGCGTGCCTGCTCCCTAGCCGTAGCGGAACCTTGGTGCGAATCGTTTCGCTTAGCTTGTCGCTAGCGACGTTCAACGGGGCGTCTTTTCCATCAACATAGATCTTCACGCCTTGGGCTTTCGAGCTCCCGTCGTAAGTGATCGTGACATGCTGCCAACGACTTGCTGTGAGGCGTTGCTGAGTCACCACCTTGAGCGCGTTGTCAGGCCACTTGTGGATGATATGGGTTCCGATGCTGCCGTTCTCGAGCCACACGTCCCAACCTCGGAAGTCTGCTCCATCGTCCATTCGGGCCAGCAACGAGCCTCCTTGGTTGTCCGCGGCGAGTTTGACCCACATTGAGATCGTGAAGGGTTGGTCGCGTTCGATATCACCCGCTTCGAAGGTCGTGTAAAGCCCGTTTTTGACTTGCCACGCCGAGTCGCTCAACTGGCCTGGTGCAAAGGCAGCCTCGGAGCTAAGTGCAACCGGTTGCTTTTGGCCTTGGACGATCCAATCCAAAGTATTTAGATCCGAGCCTAGCAAGGGCAGATGGACATCCAAGGCATCCTGGGCTGGCAGTGGAGTCTGAGCCAGTGCATCCCGTTCGGAGGGGTTATTGATGTAAGCGTCAAAGCCACCGCGTGCCTCGCTGCGGCGTTGTTCAACAGACTGTTTGGCCTGGGCGATCAGACCGTCAAGGGCAGAGAACCGCTCGAGGTCTACTTCGAGAGGGACCGGGACGATCGGCGGGGTATCCTTGATGTTTCCATCCATCGCGTTCTGAGTGGTGTTGTTGAAGAACGCTGCCATCTGATAGAACTCGCGCTGCGAAATCGGGTCGAACTTGTGATCGTGGCAAACCGCACAACCCATCGTCAAACCCAACCACACCAAACTGGTCGTCTCGACCCGATCGCGTGTATAGAGGACTTGGTATTCCTCGGAGATCGCACCACCTTCGTTGGTCGTGATGTTGCAACGGTTAAATCCGCTGGCAATGCGCTGGTCCAGGGTCGCGTCGGGGAGCAGGTCCCCGGCGAGTTGCTCGAAGGTGAATTGATCGAATGGGAGGTTGCGATTGAAGGCCTTGATCACCCACTGGCGATACGACCACATCTCTCGGTAATTGTCGAAATGGATTCCGTGCGTGTCTGCATAGCGGGCGTAGTCCAGCCAGTATCGACCGCGATGCTCCCCCCATTCTTGGCGAGCCAGCAGTTCATCGACGTAGTTCTCGTAGCGTTCGGGAGATGGGTCGGACATCACCCGCTCGACATCCTCAGGGCTCGGGGGTAGCCCCGTCAAATCCAGCGCGACGCGTCGGATCAACGTCCGCAGATCGGCCTCAGGAGAAGGCTCCGTACCTCGGCGTTCGAGTTCCGAGAGAACGAATCGATCGATTGGATTGCGAACCCAACCCGCGTTGCGAATCTGAGGCAACTCAGGTTTCACAGGGACGATGTAAGCCCAATGGCCTTGGTACTGGGCACCTTCGGCAATCCATGCTTTGAGGAGTTGCTTTTGGCTCTCGGTAAGGGACTTGTGGGACGTCGGGGGTGGCATCACCTCGTTTTCATCGGTGCTGAGGATGCGTTTGATGATCGAGCTCTCTTCGGGTTTACCCGGCACGATCGCTTGTTTGTTCAAAGCGGCCTCGCGGATATCGAGCCGCAGTTCAGCAGCCCGTTTGCTTTCGTCCTGACCATGGCAAGCAAAGCAGTTGTCATTAAGGATCGGACGGATGTCCCGGTTGTACTGAACCATCCCGTTGGCGGCCTGGGCCGTCGGAGAAACGACGGGTAAGGCAAGTAAAACTCCGGCCAGAAACAGAACCTTGTTGGTCCAGAATCGAATACGATGGAAGTCCATAAGGCTTGCGGTTTTTTGATTATTGAAGACGCCAAGCACTCCTGCAGAGTCGAACATCACCTAAAAAAGGTTTGGCTCGTAAGGGGGGCTTTGCGGTGGGGGTGGGACCGATCTGCTAACCGGATCGGCTAAGGAATAACGACTCTCTAAGATTTTCACCTAATTCCCGTAAAAAGCAATCGAGAACCGCTGAGTTTCGTCGGGGAGATCGGAAAGCGTCGTGTAGGGAAAGA
>CAILTZ010000093.1 GCA_903837255.1 uncultured Pirellula sp.
CCGCAGCTTGCTGCGGGCCGTTTTTATTTTTGCCTAGATCGATACAATGAGCGGGCCCCGTCCAAAAAGCGTTCGCGGACGAACCGTTCCTTACCCCTTGATCCGTTTTCGAACAATACCATGGCCTCTTCCTCCAAAGTGGTGGACCCCTTCGGCGCTCGCGACCAATTCCAAGCCCCCCAAGGTAAGCTCGGCATCTACCGCTTGGACCGGCTCGAATCCGCCGGCATCGCGCCTGTCTCAAAACTTCCATTCTCCATCCGTGTGCTGCTCGAAGCCGCCCTGAGAAACTGCGATGGCTACCAAGTCACCCAGGATGATGTGGTCAATCTTGCCAAATGGAATGCGGCCAAACCCGCCGAACTCGAGGTCCCCTTCAAACCCGCACGCGTCGTCCTCCAAGACTTCACCGGAGTACCCTGCGTCGTCGACCTGGCCGCCATGCGCGATGCGATGAAGGCTCTCGGAGGTGACCCGCAAAAAATCAATCCCCTTATCCCTGTCGATCTAGTCATCGATCACTCGGTCCAAGTCGATTACTTCGGTACCGGCGATGCCCTCTCGAAAAACGTCGCCGTCGAATTCGAACGAAATAGCGAACGCTACGAATTCCTCCGCTGGGGACAACAAGCTTTAGCGAATTTTCGCGTGGTCCCCCCCAACACCGGGATCGTCCACCAAGTCAACCTCGAGTTCCTCGCCAAAGTCGTCTTCCAGGGCAAGGATCACGCCGGAGTTGTTGCCTTTCCAGATACCCTCGTCGGTACCGACTCACACACCACGATGATCAACGGCCTAGGCGTGCTAGGATGGGGCGTCGGTGGCATCGAGGCCGAAGCCAACATGCTCGGACAACCCCTCTACATGCTCATGCCCGAAGTCGTCGGGATGAAACTCACCGGCCGACTCTCGCCCGGTGCTACGGCTACCGACCTGGTCTTGCGCGTCACCGAAATCCTACGCAAAGAAGGGGTCGTCAATAAGTTTGTCGAGTTTTTCGGCGAAGGTGTATCGTGCATGTCCCTGGCCGACCGGGCTACCATCGCCAACATGGCTCCCGAATACGGAGCGACCATGGGCTTTTTCCCTGTCGATCAAGAGACCCTCAAGTACCTGCATCGAACAGGTCGTACCAAAGACGAAATCGATCTGGTCGAGCGCTACTGCAAAGAACAAGGCCTTTTCCGCTTGGATCATGGCCCAGAATTGCAGTACACCAAGGTCCTGCACCTGGACGTGGCTAGTGTCGAACCCGCAGTGGCTGGACCCAAACGCCCACAAGACCGTGTGCTGCTGAGCAACCTCCAAACCTCATTCAAAAAAGGACTCTCCGCTCCAATCGCTGAACGAGGATTCGGACTCCCAAACGAGCAACTCTCGGCCTCCTCTACGGTCAAAGACTCCAAAGTCCAAAGCACCATCGGGCACGGTGCAGTCGTCATCGCCGCGATCACGTCCTGCACCAACACGAGCAACCCATCGGTCATGCTCGGCGCAGGGCTCCTTGCCAAAAAGGCCGTCGCGCGCGGCCTGAAAGTTAAACCGTTCGTCAAAACCAGCCTTGCTCCCGGTTCGCGTGTCGTGACCGATTACCTAACCAAAGCAGGTGTCCTCGACGATCTTGAAAAACTCGGATTCAATGTCGTTGGCTACGGTTGCACTACCTGCATCGGAAACAGCGGACCGCTGCCCGAACCAGTGGCCAATGCAATCACCGACGGAAACCTCGTGGCAGCCGCTGTCTTGAGCGGGAACCGAAACTTCGAGGGACGCGTCAACCCACACACCCGCGCAAACTACCTGGCTAGCCCGCCTCTGGTGGTCGCTTACGCACTGGCAGGGACGGTCGATATCGACTTCGAAACCACTCCCATCGGACACGATCAAGCCGGCAAACCAGTTTACTTCCGCGAAATTTGGCCCACCTCGGACGAGGTCCACAAGGCGGTCGAAGACTCGGTGCTGCCCGAGATGTTCCTCAAGCAATACTCGGGGGCCTTCACCTCCAACGAAACTTGGAATGCCATCCCAATCACTCCCGGCGATCAGTTTGCTTGGGATGCCAAAAG
>CAILTZ010000094.1 GCA_903837255.1 uncultured Pirellula sp.
GGGAACTTGACTCGCAAGTTTTTCACACACATTTGGATCCCCTTCGCGGCCGCTTCCACGCCCGTTTCCGGTGTGAAGAACATGTTGTTGTTGCCGATCATCAGTAGGATCGTTTTGGGCTCGAGCCCATCGACACCACCGTGATCTAGTCGCCACAGGACGTTTTGAGTTTTGTCCCCTCCGATCCCGATGTTGATCGCTTTGAAATCCGGAAAGTTTCTTTTCCAGGAGTCAGCCCATTGAATCGTAATGCTGTCGCCAACCAGTAGAGCATCGACCGGCCCCGGGTTGGCTTGAACAGTTTTGACGTGCCCCTCGTGCAATTTGAGCCAGGAGTCACCGCCGAAATAACCCGCACAGGGGATGACAGGCCACCAATGTGGTAGATGTTTGTTTGACTCGCGGCCTGGCCGTCGATCGTGCTCGGGCTTTTCGACCACATACGCTCGCTCTTCGGGGGTAAGAGGCCAGCCGGTTGTTTGTGGATCCATCTTACCCTCGACGTAAGGAGGATAAGGATAGTCTTGAGCGATCGCATTCGAGCTTATCGAGACCATAGCAACAACAAGAGCAAGCCAGCCGAGCAGATGTTTCATTGGTAAGCTAAATCCTGGTTTTGTTGGTTTGTTTTTTGTCCCTGAGGGCTCAGTCTAGAGACGCAAGAACATTCGCTTTTTGTACATCACGATTAGCAGGGTGCACTTGCAGACCAGAGCACCGGCAAGAAGAACGATATCTCGATCCACATACTCCAAGTTCGCGATACCTTTAAGGAAGAACTCGGAGATCTTTCCAAAGGGAACGATTCGTTGGAGCATGTAAATCGTGATCGCATTGGCACCGATGACGATCCACAGCCAGGCCCAGCCTCGGAATCCGAGCCCATCGATCACTCCATAAAACACTGACAAAAGCATCAGGCTCCAACCACCAGCGACCAGTACAAAAGAGCTGGTCCACAGGTTTTTGATGATTGGGAAATAATTTCCCCAGAAGGTACCGAGGATCACTAGGGCTGCGCCTAAGGCCATGAGTCCCGACGCTTTTTCTAGCTTCGAATAGCCACTTTGCAACCACCGGCCTGCTCCGATCCCCAGCAGCACAGTTGCCACGGCGGGGATCGTCGAGAGCAGCCCCTCGTTGTCCCCGTATCCATAGTATTTTTCCAAGATCTTTCCGGGCAGGAGCGTACGGTCCAGGTATCCCGAAAGGTTACCTGCCGGGGTCAGGTCGCCGGCTGTACCGCCGGGAACGGGAACCCAAGTCAGAATGCCCCAGTAACCCAGCAATATCGCGACCCAGACAGCGAACAATCCACGTGGACCGATATGGACTGCCAGCAGCGCAGCGATGCCATAGCAGATACCGATCCGTTGCAATACGCCCATCCATCGAAGCTGATCCCAATCGAAGTTTTGGATACCGTTATAGATCAGCCCCATGAGCACTAGCAGAAAGGTGCGTCGCAATATTCTCATGTAGATCCTGGGCTTGCTCTCCCCGAGCTTGTTGAGCGAGAAGGGGATCGAGCACCCAACAAGCATCAGAAACAGAGGGAAGATCAAATCGTAAAAGCGAAAGCCTTCCCACTCAACATGCTCGAACTGTTCGGCCAGACCTGCGACCCAAGCGGTTGAGGCTCCAGCGAACGTTGTGGCGGGGACTAGGGCCAAGAGCTTTTTTACAAGCGTATCGGCACCCATGATCCAAAACATATCAAAGCCGCGCCGCGCATCGATCGAAAGCACGCGCGAGCTGGCAGTCTTGTCTATGGTTGGAACTTCGGATTGGACGTGCTGTTGCATGGTCTGACCTGAGTATTGGATGTGGGATTCCCTGGTCAATCGACCCGGGTTCTAGGTGTTTCATCTAATAGAGCGGCCATCACAACCGCACCGATTACCGGCTGGCTGACTTGATGGCTAAGAGCCGGTGGCATTTGCATCCGTTCAAGATGCCTGAGGATTGTCGGTACAAGGGGCGATTTTCCCAGAAGTGTTCCGCCGCTGAAGGCAAGTCCATATTGGCCTGGCTGTAGTCCGATCCGCATTGCCCCCGCAGCGATCAACTCCGCCAGATCCACAGAGGCATATTCAAGCAACTTGCTCGCGATCAGATCGCTCGAAGCAAACTGCACAACCGTCTGGTACAAGCTCGCGATTTTGGGTCTTGGGATCGGTTGTGTATAGATTCGAGGAATCAAATCGATCGCGCCATCGCACCCCATCTCTTTGAGCACCGCGCGATGCATCGGGGAAAATTCCTCGCCTGCATCATGAGCCCTACATACCTCTTTGATCGCTGACAACCCGATCGCGAATCCACTGCCCTCGTCCCCCAGCAAATAACCCCAGCCCCCAACGCGCGTTGCCTGCAGAGGAACCTCAAACAACGGATGACAGTCTTCCCTATTCTCCTTGGGTTCACGAGCTGATTCGGACCGACTAGAAGCACCAGCCGAATCGTCCTTGGTTGCCGAAACGATCGAACCGGTCCCTGAAATGAGGGTTACGCTGTTGTTCCAAAGGCGGCTGCCTTGTGAATAAAGCGACGGATTGTGCAGATCCCGAGTCTCCCATAATGCCGCCCAGCGAATCGGTGTGACATCTTCGCTGACCCGAACACGCTCGGCAAGGTTCGCCTGCTGGACCCACTGTGCCACAGGGATACGCTGGTCGGCTTGCCCAACTCCTGCCATGCATACGCAAATCGCATGGACTTTTTTCGACTCAATGCTCGCGCTTCGATATGCTAGAGCAACTGCCGAGAGCACATTTTCGTAAACCGTATCAAAGCCGACCGAGCGAGGGTTGCCTGGCCCGGATTCCCCAGATCCGATCACACGGATCGAATTGGACCAATGCAATTTGTCGGAAGCTGAATTGTTTGTGGTTGTTTTCGCAGGGCGTGCGAAAGCCAAACACGCTTTGGTTTTCGAACCGCCCGCGTCGACTCCAATCACCAAACGCTCCAGCGAGTCGCTGTCCATGCTTAGATAACCCCAATCAAGCCAAAAGAAAGTGCCCCAGATGTACGAGCGCTAAATGAATGAGCGAACCAGGGGAGCATTGTAATGACGTTTACGTTGAATTTATTGAAAAAGTATAATCGATTGGAGGAAATTAGAAGCCAGGGTTTTGAAATTGATCCTGTAGTGGGCGATTTCCGGCCTGCCCGCCTACGGCTTGGTCAATGGTATTCGCTGCGGTCGATTCGATAGCTTTCGAGTTTTCGGTAGATGGTTGCTCTGGAGATCCCGAGCATCTCGCAAGCATCCGGGACGCTGCCTTTGGAACGTCGCAGCGCTTCGCGAATCAGTCGCTGTTCCCACTGCTCGATATTCAACGAATCCAGCTCTAGATCATTAAGAGCTTCGTTTAGCGAAAGTTCGCTCGCTTTGATCTCGTTTGCGTTGGCCAAAACCACGGCGCTATCGATCACGTTCCTCAACTGCCTTACGTTACCTGGCCAGGAGTACTTGCGAAGCTTATCCAGAGCTTGATCCGATAGCTTCAGTTGCGGCCTGCCATGAAATTTCGAGAAGTGCTCGAAGAAATGCTGGATCAGCAGATCGATGTCGGTTTCTCGCTGTCGCAATGGAGGAACAACAAGTTCAAAGACACTCAGCCGATAGTAGAGATCTTCGCGAAAACGCTTCTCCTGCACGAACTCCTTGAGATCGCGATTCGTAGCCGCAATCACTCGAACATCGACCTTCACCTCCTTGCGGCCCCCCACCGGAAGAAACGGGTGACCTTCAAGTATCCTCAGCAACTTGGCTTGGCCCTCGAGCGTCATCTCCCCGATTTCGTCAAGGAACAGGGTGCTGTTGCTAGCTTGCTCGAACCAGCCCACATGGTCTTTGTCCGCGCCGGTAAATGCTCCCTTGACGTGCCCAAATAGCTGGCTTTCCATCAGCTCTGAGGGAATCGCAGCGCAGTTGACACTCAACATTGGACGATCCGCGCGGGAACTAGCCCGGTGAATGGCTCTTGCAACTAGCTCTTTGCCCGAGCCACTCTCGCCTCGGATCAGGATCGATCCAGACGCCCTTGCCACCCGCACGATCTTCTCTTTCAGCTCAGTCATCGTAGGACTGGTCCCTAAGAGCTCGTCGAACTCAGCATTGCGATTCTGAAGGCGATCGTGATTGATCCTCAACACCTGAGATTCTCGGACCCGTACAAACGTGGCCGATAGAATGCTCGATGCTGCGATCGCAAAGTCGAACGCATGCGGAGGAAAAATCTCCTTTTCGCGATACAAGTGGATCGCTCCAATCGTCTTGCGATCTTCCAGCAGCGGTACGCAGATCGCATCTTTAAAGGACCGCAGCGCTCCGTCCTTGCTCGGCGCACTCTTCTCCTTGGCAGTCTCCTGCTGCATCCAAACGGCCTTTCCATGCTTGCAAACCATCTCCGTCAGTTGGTCGCTGAGATCAAGCTTTTTGCTCTTGGGGCCGTCAGGAAACTGATGGCTCACATCGAGCAATCCATACTCGTTGGCCACCAAAATTGCCACTGCGGTGGCCTGAGTACGCTTGCGCAAAAGTTCAATCGCAATACTGGCCACTTCGCCAGGCGTCGATAACGAAATGCAATTGATCGATAGCTGATGCAAATCCGCTATGTCCTCGTTACGCCCAGCCTCTTTGAGCGCATGAAAAGCGTTCATCCCGGGCGCGATGTTCATCGAACTCGACTCGCTACCCTCCTCGGGCTTGAGATCCGCCGATTGATTCAAAACCTCGACTGTCTGCTCATCGGTACTCGTTGCATCAACGAAACAAAGGGATGTTCCACCCATTCGGATCTCGTCACCGTCGGCCAGCACCGCCACGTCGGTCTTCGAACGGTTTACCGTGGTGCCATTTCGAGAACCTGCATCGACAATTGTCCAGCGTGCATTGCTGTAGTGGATCTTGGCATGAACCCGCGAGCAAAGCGGATCATTGAGCTGGACTTGGCACTCCGCCCCACGCCCAATCAAGGTTTCGATGTGACGGTTCAAGGGCAGCTTGGCATTCAAGTCCGTACCGCGAATAACCTTCAAATAACTGGACATGGAACCGGGGAGGTAAAAAGGACTGTTCGCCAACTAAGTGTCCAGGATTATAGACGAACTGTCTCATTTTGCTACAAGCGATTGCTTCCTATCGGTTGCAGTCTTTGCAGTTCGGATTGACCGGGCTACCGATCGTTGCTCCAGATGATGGAGGCACCATGGATGCCGGTGCGGGCGCAGGTGCCGCTGCGATCCCTGATGGGGTCGCATAAGAGGCCGGGGGACCATACGTAGGCTGCACGGACATCGGAGCGTAAACCCCAGGTCGATTTGAAGCGAAATGGCACATGCCCCAATTATCGCACTTCCACTGTTCGACGCTTCGGCAC
>CAILTZ010000095.1 GCA_903837255.1 uncultured Pirellula sp.
ATCAAACTCTTCCCGATCGGGCTTGCGCCCCCCTAGGATCGCCACCAAAGAATGCCATAGAGCAGAGGAGCTTTGGGCCCCAAGGTTCGGCGCGCTGACGACATCCGAAAGAATAAAGTAACCATCGTAGCGAAAGAAAGGATTGGCATTGAGTACCAAGGTGCCCAACGTGCACATCACCCACATGCCGCCTCCTAGGACGTGAAGAAGGCCGTTTTGGGTGTTGAGGAAGATCAGACCGCCCAGGATGGCAATCCAAAATTCCATGTAAATCCCTGCGGCGGCGATCCCGGCCCGATGCCACCGCGAGGGCAATCGCCAACTCTCGGTCGTGTCGCAATAAAGGCAAGGCGTAAAACACAAAAACAAGGCTCCGATCTCAGCGCAACGAACTTTGAGGTGCACGCAGGCCAAGTAGTGGCCGAGTTCATGGATCGATTTGATCGCCACCAGGACAGCACCGAGGACCAGCCAGCGATCCCCCTGAATCTTTCCCACATCATACAAAAGCTCACTGGGACGACTCAAGAGTTTTGAGGCCACAAAGTAGCTGACCGAAAGCAAAGCCACCGCCATGGCGATTATCGTCTTTGGCGAAAAAAACACTATAGCGACCAACCTTGCCCACGCGTAATCGATCGAGGGGCGCAACAGCGGGATGCGGACCGAGAGGGGGTTGGCAAGAACCGATTTGAAAAACGAGCCTCGGCTCGCAGAGGTCGCCAACTGACCGGTCTGAAACCCCGGTGGGGTATCGATCAGATTCGTGCGAAATAGCTTCTGGACCAAGGTCTCGATCCAGGTAGCCGATAGATGGGACTTGAGCCCCACCCTTCGGACCACCTCGAAAACTTGGTCGACTGTGCGAGTGCCGTCCAGGAGCAAGACGGCTTGGTGCTCCAATCCGCTAAAGTAGTAGAAGGCATTCGAGATCGGATCCATGGCCACCCAACGGCCTGTGTCTGGGTAAGCGATCCATTGGATATCGGATCTGAGGCGAATCGTTGCCGACCTCAGAGTCGAGATTCCGTCGGATTGGGTGCTCTGATCGCTCATTGGGCAGCAGGTATCCAAACTTTAGGACGCAGACCGGGTCGAAGTTTTCCGTCGCGGTTGTCGACATCCAGATGGACGCGAACTTGGGAGTTGATGGGGTTGACCTCGGGACTGATGAAAACGAGTTTGGCGGTGGTTTGGATTGTTTTGCCCGAGAGCTGCAACTCGACTTGGGCCTCGGTATTGAGCCACTTCGAGTCGGCCTGCTCTGCTTGCATGAAACCTTCAATTCTCAGTCGGTCGATTTCCACTAGCCGGAGTACCACCGTTCCTGGTTCGACCCATTCACCGACCCGTTTTTCCAATGCGACAACCATTCCTGAGACCGGTGCTCGGAGATTGTGTTTGTCGAGAAGATCTTCGAGTTGCCTGTGTTCGATTTGGATTTTTGCTAGTTCCAATTGAGAGATCTCTTTGGCATACCGCGAGCGATCGATCTCGAGGTTGGCGCGATCGCGAACCAATTCCAATCGGTTGATCTCTATCGCTGGATAGACATCCTCGACGCGTTTATTGGCCTCGATAGCTCTAAGGTATTCGTTTTGTGCAACGGCAAAGGTTTTGCGAGCAAGTTCAATATCGATGGTGTTTTCAAAGTTCTTTTGTGCCACATCCAAGGCAACCTTGGATCGCTGTAGTTGCAACTCCGTAGCCGTCGATTGGATGGCTGCTAAGGGGGATTGAATCTTGACTCGATCTCCCTCACGGACCGAGACGTTGCTCAAGAGACCTTGGACCTGGGCGGCCACAGATGTGACCTCTACCGTCTTGAGGATCGCTCCATCAACAATGATCGAATTGGCTTGACCGGGATTGGGAATTGATTGCGCAGTACACGGGTAGCAGAGCAACTGGCACCCCAGATAGCTTACCAGCAAGACCGCAAGGGATCGCGGTTTGGAGGGCAGGCTCGATGAGCGAGGGATCGAGAAAGGCTTAAGGCTCATGGTACGGAAATCCCTTGGGAAACGTCGGGTTGGGTTTTGGATTTGGGAGTCGAGGTCAACCAGAAGCGCTTTTGGAGAAATTCGACCATAGGCCGGCTCCAGATGAACCACAAAGGACGCCTGCCGCACGGGATACGCGCATAAGCTACGGCTCCGATGACAGGCTGATCGAGTTGGCTTGAATCCAGCGAAGCGGTCACTCTTCGACAAGGCCCTAGGCTAGGTCTCTGGTCGACTTCTCTGGTCATCGTCGAGAGTTTTGCTTGCAGACTCCGACGGGTGGAGTTCTCCAACCCCCAGTCGATATCGACCGGTCCATTCTTTAAGGCTTGCTCGACATACCCACCGTCGCGATCGGCGACAAAGAGCTTAAGTTGCCAAGGGCCTTGGAGGTCTGCGACTCGAAACAAAACATCACCGCGCTGCAGAGGCCGATCGCTTAGCTCTCGCTTTAAATCGCCCCCTACGACCAACCCTTGGATGGGTGATTCCAGAAGGAGTTCCCTCTTTTGCTTGAGCAGGAATTGTTGCTTCTTGAGGGCCTGGCTCTCTTGAATTTCGATCAACTTCAATTCAGCGGACAATCGCGTCTGGTTGGCAGGATCCGCAGTGTTCTCGGAGAGTTGATTGACGGCCACTCGCAGCCCATTTTTTTTCTCCCCGAGAGCGCGAAGTTGGCCGGCGAGCTCTTCGATTTGCAGCTCAAGACTCGGGGACCTGAGCTCAACAAGAGGTTCTGCTTGGCGGACACTCTGGCCTTCTCGCACCAGCAACTCTTGAATGAAGCTATCGGCCGTAGCATGGATAAACCGTTGCTCGATAGGTTCAAGATAAGCTTCGGCGTGGATGTAAAACGGAAAGGGCATCATCGCCAAAGCAACGAGGCTTGCAAAACACCCAAGACCGACGAGCCGCTTCGAAAAACCGCGAGATCTGTATACCGAAGCGTTCCTTCGGTGAGCTTTCTCCCGGACACTTGCCGGGAGATGCAGCCATCGGTTTTGGTTCTGCCAAGCCGTATTGAGCATTGGAAAAAGGTTGGAGGCTCGCTGCACCCGATCGATGATGGCTTGAGGATCCGACCATTCGACCAGCAAGGCATGCACGGTGGTCTGTGGCCCTGAAGGCCAGGGAATCAGCAGACAATACCGAGGGACCTCGGATTGTGCTGGCGTGGCATTCCAGAGTTTTGGCTGGTTGCCAGCCAAGTTTCCCTCGACGAGTTGCTCAAGCTCCCCTACGAGCGAGGAATTCGGGTCGATCGATGCGGCACCGCTACAAGCGATCATCGAAGCGCTATGGGCCAGCCCGTTAGCCTGGGCCAACCCGTGAAACAGCGAAGCTCGATCGGCCTGCAAAGCATCTCGGACGGCTTCGACCATTCCTCGGTGGAGTTGCTGATGGGAACTCGCATTGGAAAGGTCTTGGCAGCGAGAGGCGGCTTTTTTCCAAAGTCCAACGGCCCTTGTATTCTCTACGTAGACCTCCCGAACCTCACAGACTTCTCCAAACGCATCAAGCAAATTCTTGGCTCCCAAGAGGCGTTCGGCAGGCGTTTGTTTGTCAAAACCAGCTAGCAGCGCCAGCGGCATGGCTTGGTTGGTTTTCGGGAAACGCGTGGAAATCCACACATCGCTTAGATTCAGGCCACTGCTTGTGGATGTTTCGGAACCAGACTTGCTAAATGCTCGAATAAGCCCTGCTTGGAGACTGGATGGTTCAGGGGCTTTGCCAACCCGATAGAGCACCAAGGGTTTCGACTCAAGTTCGATTGCGAGCAAAACAC
>CAILTZ010000096.1 GCA_903837255.1 uncultured Pirellula sp.
AGTTGACCAACGAGTTTCGCCAGGGCACCTCCTTCGACATCTGCGAGTCGCTGATCCGCCTCGTTGATTAGTTCATCCAGCGGGCGAAAGGCAATTGCAGCAACTGGATTCACCAATGCTGCAAGCCATGAACTTCCAGTCCGCCATGCTTGCGCCTTAAGATAAAATCGCGTTACTAAAAAGAGATAAAGCCACTTTACCTTACGCGATTTGCGATCGCAAGTGTATTCTGATCAAAGTGTTAAGACGCTTCTGTCAAACTGGCAAGAAGTGCTAGGATGATGATCAACTACAACTCGGATAGTCGAGCAATTACGGCACGGATTCTGGGTAGAATGCGAGAAATCCAAACGCTCGAATCTTGTAGATCTCCAAACAAACTCCAATTTACGACAAACCATTGCTCCATGTCGCTTCTCCACGATGTCCTCTCGCTTCTAAATCGAATCGCTCCGCTCGGCTTGGCAGAAAGTTGGGATAACGTTGGACTTTTGGCCGGTGACCCTGCCATGCCCATCGAGCGAATCCTGACCTGCCTGACACTCACCGAAGTGGTTTTGCAGGAGGCTATTCGCAAAAAAGTGGGCTTGATCGTCACGCACCATCCTGTCCCCTTCAAGCCGGTCGATCGCATCACGACTCAGACCACCACCGGCAAGATCCTCTGGGGGGCCATGCGGCACTCGATCGCGATCTACTCCCCGCATACGGCTTGGGACAACGCAAGCTCTGGCATCAACCGCCAACTGGCCCATGTTCTTCAACTTGGAAATTTGCGACCCTTGCAACTCTCCTCCACGCCCGAGCTGGCCAGCCTAGAACTCGGGACAGGCCTCGTCGGTGACTTTGCCTCGCCGACGAAAATATCCGAGTTATGGACCCGCCTTCGAACAGCTATCCCGGAGATTCAACCGCGATGCACAACCGCTCAAGACGGGAAAGTATCCCGCGTCGGGATCTGCTGTGGCTCAGGGGCAAGCCTGCTGCCGCTTGCTCTGAAACATCAGTGCGATGGGTTTGTCACCGGCGAAGCGACTTATCATCAGGTGCTCGAAGCCCAGGCTAGCGAAGTGGCGATGCTGCTCATGGGGCATTTTGCTAGCGAGCGTTTCGCGATGCGTAAGTTAGCTCAAATGCTCGGTGAGTCTCTCCCGGGCGTTGAGTGCCTTCCTAGCGAATCCGAAGAATCGAATTTCTAAGCTCCACAGATGTCCGTTTTGCTACTGGTTGCCCTCTTCGGAGGATTGCTCCGCAAACTCGTACTCCGGATCGGCTTCTTGAACGCATGTGTCGGTAAACTCGATCCCTTCGTAGATGTCCTTCATCGCAAGCCAGCAACCTAGGAATGGTAGGTCGATGGTCGACTCGGTTCCTTGGACTGTCTCTCTTACGAACCCATGCTGAGTTCTTCGCATCAGGATCGCGAGGGGTTGGTGCTGTTCTAGAACGATGTAGCATTCCAACGAGGGGATCGTCAGGTAGGCTTCCATCTTTTCATGAAGGTCATAATTTCTCGTCGACGGGGAGAGGACCTCGATGATCAGTACAGGCAGGTCTTGGTAGACCGACGATGGATCGTTCGATTGGCAGACGACCTGGAGGTCCGGATAGTAGAATCGTCGTCGTCCATCGCGATCGATCCGGAGTTTCATGTCCGAGTTGTAGGGGCGGCAGTCTTTGCCTTTCAACTTATTCCCGAGCGCGACGAGGCAATGGACTGCAACCTGATTGTGCCGAACGGTTGCCCCGGTCATAGCTCGAATCCAGCCGTCGATGTACTCGCTCTTGGTGCGCGATTGGATTTCTCGCTCTAGATACTCCTCGACGCTGTAATAATCAGGTCTTTCCGCGCTACTCATCATGAAGCCTCCTGGGTGAGTTCGTACTCCGGATCGG
>CAILTZ010000097.1 GCA_903837255.1 uncultured Pirellula sp.
CGCGACGGACTGGTCCCGAAAGTCTTCTCGGAGCTCCATCCGCTTTACAATACGCCATCAAAATCCAACTGTATCTTCTTTGTGTTCGTAGCTTTGTTCGCAGCTTTCATCCCCGATAGTGTTGTCGGGGACATGACTAGCATCGGAACCCTGTTCGCCTTCGCCTTGGTATCCATCGGGATCATCATCATGCGCAAGAGTGATCCTCATGCCCCTCGACCATTCCGAACTCCGCTGGTACCCTTGGTCCCGATCTTGGCTGTCCTGGTATGCGGAGCGATGATCGCTGGCTTGGGCCTGGGCAACTGGGTTCGACTGGGCGTTTGGCTGGCTATCGGCTTGGTGATCTATTTCGCCTACGGTGTTCGCAACAGCCGAGTGCAACTGTCGCGCAAGTAGTTCTTGCAGGTTTGTTGTTACCAAGGGTGATCGAGTGATCTGTTAAGGGAGCGTTGTGGAAGCAGAACAAGCGAGAATCCAGGCGGATTTGCGAGGAATCCTCGACGGTGAGGTCTTCTGCGATCCATTGCATTCTCAGATGTATGCCAGCGATGCGAGCCTCTATCAAATCACTCCCATGGCCGTCGTGCGCCCTCGTAACGCAAAGGACGTCGCCGGTTGTATCAAGTATGCAGTCGAAAATGCCCTACCTGTTTTCCCCCGCGGCGGAGGAACAGGTCTAGCCGGCCAGTCGCTAGGACCAGGCATCATCCTGGACTTCTCCCGCTTCATGCGGCGAATGCTCGACCTGGACGTCCAGGCCCAGCAAGTCCGAGTCCAACCAGGTATCACCCTCGGTGACCTGAACCGACAACTTGCACAGCACCGCCTGGTCTTGGGAATCGATCCCCCAATGCGGGCCGTGACGACCGTCGGTAGCTTGGTCGCAATCGATGCCCTCGGGAGCCACTATCCAAGGTACGGCACGGCAGGTTCCCATCTTCTTGAAGCCCGAGCAGTCTTGGCCGATGGCCAGCCAGTCTCCCTTACGAAAACATCTTGGCATTACCCCAACACCGGTAGCCAACGGCTCGATCGCATCACAAGCGATCTGGGACGATACCTCTCGGAAAACAAAGAGACCATCCTCTCGCCACCCTGGAGAGGAGTTCCCAGAGGTTGCGGATATCGACTCGAATCGGTTCTGGAAGATGACCAGATTCACCTGGCCCGACTCCAAGCAGGAGCCGAGGGGACGCTGAGCGTATTGACCGAGTTGACGTTGAGGGTCGATCGGATGCCCGGCGCTCGCGCGCTGGTGCTGCTGCTGTTTGAGAAGTTGGAACTCGCAGCAAGGGCGGCTCTGGAAGCCCGCAAAGACGAAGTCGCGGCTTGCGATCTAATGGATCGTAGACTCATCGAAATCGCCCGGGAATTGGATCCTCGCTACGAGGCCATGCTTCCCCGCGGAGCCGAAGCCCTGCTGCTTATCGAGCACCAAGGAGAGGAGCTCACCGAAGTCAAACAGCGGCTTGGCTCGCTGGTTCAAAGGATCGTTCGCAAATCACCTTCGACCCAGCAGACCCCGATCGTCGTCGATGATGCAGAGCGCGATTTCATCTGGAGGCTCTCTCGCCGTATTGTCCCGAAATTGGTCCGGCTCGCAGGACCGCAAAAACCCATTTCGTTTGTCGATGATCTATCGATCCAACCCGAACGCATGCCCGAGTTCCTCGTCGAAGTGCAAAACATCCTCAAGGCCGAGCGGGTCACGGCAACCCTGTTTGCTCATGCAGCCCAAGGCAACATTCAACTGCGTCCCTTCCTGGACCCGACCTCCGAGGAAGACATCCAAAAACTCCAGCGAATCGCAGACCGTGTCTTTGAAAAAGTCATCGAGTTTCGCGGGGTCATCTCCGGCGAACATGCCGTGGGCCTGAGCCGCAGCGGATACCTGCGCCAACAACTCGGCGAACTCTACCCCATCTGCCGTCAAATCAAGACGTGGTTTGATCCCGATGGGATTCTCAACCCCGGCAAACTCATCACCGATGCTCCGCAGCGCCCCGTCGATAACCTGCGCACTGTCCGCACGGAAATAGAAACCGACGATTCCAAACAACCCGTCCGACCGATGCTGCCGATCCTGGACTGGTCGGGCGAAAAATCGCTCGATGCGACTAGCCGTCAATGCAATGGATGCGGCCGCTGTAGGACCAATGCACCAGGCGAACGGATGTGCCCGATGTTTCGCGTCACCCGCAGCGAAGAGGCTAGCCCACGCGCCAAAGCAAACCTCATCCGAGGATTGGTTTCCGGCGATATCCCCGGACCACTGAGCGAAAGCGATCAGCTGCGAGCCATCGCCGACCTGTGCTTTCATTGCCACCAATGCCGATTCGAATGCCCCGCCCAAGTCGACATACCACGCATGGTCGTCGAGCTCAAAGCCCAACACACGGCCACCCATGGTCTACGCATGACCGATCGACTCCTCTCCAGACTCGATCTGCTTACAAACCTTGCAAGCCGCTTTCCATGGCTAGCCAACTGGGCCCTGGCCAACCGTTCGATGCGATGGTTGCTCGAAAAATCGACCGGTATCGCCATGGGACGACGTTTGCCTAGAATCGCCAATCAGTCTTTCATGCGCTGGGCAGTCAAACAGAAACTAACTCGCATGAGCCGTGCAGGTGGTCGCAAGGTCCTGTACCTGGTCGATCAGTATGCCAATTGGCACAACCCCTTGGTCGCAAAAGCCCTCGTCGAGGTGATGAAGCATCAGCGAGTCGAGGTCTACGTACCCACCTGGCAAACCGTTACATGGATGACCAAAATCTCTTTGGGAGATATCGAACCAGTCCGACGGCTCGTCACTCCCCAAATTCGAAGACTAGCCGATGCGGTTCGGCAAGGTTACACCATCGTTGCTACCGAACCGACCGCCGCCCTGTGCTTACAACACGAGTACCCAAACCTGTTTCCAAGCGACGATACAAACCTAGTCGCAAGTCACACCCAAGAGGCCGGTAGCTATCTGTGGGAGATGCACAATCGCAATGAGCTCGAACTCGATTTCAAACCCTTGAGCATGTCGGTCATCTACCACACGCCTTGCCACCTCAAAGCGTTAGACCCAAACTACAACGGTATCAAACTCCTGGAACTCATTCCCGGCCTAAGTGTTCTGCATGCCGATTCAGGATGTTCGGGAATGGCAGGCGTCTACGGGCTCAAAAAAGAAAACTACCGAACGAGCTTGAGGGTCGGTTGGGGGCTCATCAGCACCATGCAAAAGACCCAAGCCCAGATCGGGAGCACCGAGTGCGCTTCATGCAAGTTGCAGATGGAACAAGGAGTCGACAAACCGACCATCCCACCGATCGCACTGATGGCCTACGCATACGGCAGGCTACCAGAGGTCAAGACTTGGATCCAAGCCCGGCACGATAGCCTTGTGGTGCCTTGAGCAATGTGAGCCCTATTAAGCCGTGGCAAAGTTAGTAAGCCGTGGCAAAGTTAGTAAGCCGTGGCAAAGTTAGTAAGCATTGGCAAAGTTAGTAAGCCTTGGCAAAAATCGCTTGGGTGCTCGATGCTTTACCCGTTAGGAAGCAACTGCCAGAGCCCTTGGGTGAATCCAGCGGAATGCAACGGATGGTGACCTTGAGTTCA
>CAILTZ010000098.1 GCA_903837255.1 uncultured Pirellula sp.
CCCAGTTGATCTCAAGCGCCTTGCGATGCCCCCCGTCGATCCGCCCCAACTCGGATCGATGGGCCTTTGACCCTGTATCTGCAACCGCAACCGCAACTGCAACCTGCTTGAACCCCGGGTTGAGCATGCTCTCGATAAACCATGCCGCTTGCTCGGACTCCTTGAGCATCTGCTTAAACTCCCCCGGATACTTGCCAAGTCCCTCGAGCCGCTGCATCTCCTCGAAATGCTTCCTTAGCAAAACCGCTTCATGGGCAGCATCGATCCCCTCGACATCCGACGTGTCCCTCCAGAGGGCCAGCGAGACCTTGTTCAATTTGGCAAAGGTCGCCTCCAAATCGATCATCGCTTCGACCAAGGGCGGAACATCGCAAGCCGACGGAAAGTCGATGCGAAGCTTGGCAAGCGCCAGAGCGTCCATGGGCTTGGCCTTTTGCACGGTCTGAAATAGTCCCTTATAAGCCGGATTGGTTCCGGCCAGCTCCAAGATGCGCATTGCCGATGCGCTACCCAAGGTCCCTTGGGCGACACAAGCTGCCGCGGCTGCCGTTGGGCTGCGATGTTTGCCATGATGGCAATGGATGTATATCGGACCGGGCAGCTCGCTGATGGCTTTGGTCAATGCCTCAAGCGTCGCATCCGGGATCCCATCGTAACTATGCGGGATATGCACATAACGCATCGAATAACGCTCGGCCATCTGGACATCAGGCCTCATCCCATCGACGCTGATGAGCGTCTTGATCCCGAGTCGCCGAAGCTCCTCGAAGGCGTCCATAGTCTCGGGTAACCCACCAGAAATCAATCCCTCGCGGACCTCAATCGCATTGGGCAGATGCTCTAAGTGCAACTTGCGAGGCCCCGAGTCTTGCTGGGCTTGACAATTGCGATCGGCCCCCAAGTCAAGCACAAAACCAAACACCAGCACAGCGCAGGATACGCTCGCGATGAAACATCGCTGTTGGATCGGTGCTGGTTTGCGAATCATCTCTACAGGGCCCTGTGGGGTAGGCTCACGAAATCTCGGATCCATTGTACCCCGTCAAACCCTCGATTGCAGCCCGCAAAACCAGCTCGCAAAGATCGATCTACCGAGGCCGGAAGCCTTGGATTTTCCCCCGTGGAGCGGCGCTTTGCACGTCGACTGGCAAATCCAAAACATGCTCTCCGACGTTCCCTGCCGCGTCGGTTGCCTGCAGCTTCAAATAGACCTTCTCGGGCAAGTGGCTCTCGCCAGCCCAAGCGAACCGGCCCTGGTTCTTGGCCCCTTGAGTGATCGGCACCCAAGGTCCTTGTAAGGTCTCAGAATAATAGAGCGATATGGGCCTGTCGATGAAATGCTCGTCGATGGCTTGATACTCGATCACCAACGAACCTGCATCAGAACTCTTGCCGGCCAACGCACTGAGAATCCTGGCTCGAGGGAGCGACGTATCGACCTGGATCCACGAATCGGCCGAATCGCCCGGAAGGGGTCGGCGAGATGCCAACCCATTGCTCCCGACGATCACCATCCGAAATCCAAACAAACCCTCGGTCTCGACCTCGATATCAAACGGACTCTCGCGGTCCGCGTCGACGCCCCAACGCTCCCACGTCTTGCCTTGATCCAAGGTGCCCCAAAGCTCGATGCTGGCGATCGGTGCACCCGGATCGTTGACGATCGCATAATCGAGTTCGAACGATTTGCTCGACGAATGCAACGCGCTGGATTTTAGGTTCGACTGGCCCGCGATCGGTGGCTCGATTTTTGGCTCCCCATCTTTTTGGGGCCGATCCAGACCTGGAAGGCTTGTCGTGGGGATGCTCTCGATGCTCCGAACCGGCAGTCCGGTCGAGGTAAACATCCGCGGCTCGGCAGGCAGAGCCTTTTGGACTTGAGGAGCGTTTTGCAGATTGGGAAGTGATTTAGCGGGTGCTGCCGGTCCCAAGTTCAGGCCACCGGGAAGTGTCGGCCGGTTTAAAGTCGGGCGGGCTGGCATCGGCTGGGTTACCCCGGAGCCGATCAGCGAGGTCGGGGCCGGCTTGCTTTCCGTCGGTTTGCTTTCCGTCGGCTTGGGGGCCTCTTGACCGCCGTCGTGACGGGTGCTGGCGAACTTCATCGCGCCGGAATGCCCGAGGGCAGTCTTCGGGAGCTTGGGCATGCGAGTCACCTCGAAAACATTGCCCGCTTGGTCTTTGCCCGAAAGCTTGACGATCAATTGTGCCGCTTGGTGAGGGATCGTCCAGGTCGCCGATCCGATCCATTCGTTGTCCTGTGTCCCTTTCTCGGTCTTGCAAGCGACCTCCTTCCAAGCCGTATCGAGTTCGGTTTGGTACTCGAGCCGAACTGAATTGTGGTCTAGCGAAGATTCGAGAATCCGGAACTCGGCTTGCAAGTCCCCTTTGCGATCCAGGTCGATGAGCAACTGGCCGACTGGTTTGGTCGAATCGATCACGATGTGCATCGCTTCGCCCGGTTGGTCGATCAGCTGTCCGCTGCGGTCTAGGGATTTGACGCGGAACCAATAAGCCCCGTCGCGCTGGGTCTGGAATTGAAATTGACGCTGTTTGGTATCGGCCTTGGCCACACTCTGCCAGGTCTTGCCCACATCCTCGGAAACCTCTAGCTCCAGATAGTCCGGAAGCGTGCCGACGGAACTGAGTTGGAAGGGAATCGCCAGATCCTGGCGAGGCCAGTGGATGGCTTGGCCTAAAGCGAGGCTGTTTCCAAACAGCGACACACAAGCCCCAGCAAGGGCCGCCGTTAGGGTGGTGTGAATGAGACTCACTGAGCGACTTCGCGTGGCCATACTTGCCGTCCTAGTTGGTTAGGAAATCGGACGGCAAGGCTCCTTCGAGAGCGCTAAGGTTGCACGGACTTGCCGACCATAGACGAGTATGACTCACAGTTTTGCGCAAACTCTTGGCAATTCAAACTTGAGGAGAAAAGAAAGATTCGTCCAGTTTCTTGTTCGATAAAACCGAATCGGCAGTCACCATCGATCCATTTCCCCGATTTGGAATATTCGACCAAATCGCAACCGCTTAACACCGGAGCGTACCGATCCGGCTCGCTGAGGAACTTGGCGAGGGCTTCTTCGGAGACCAAGTGGTAGACTCGGCCGCGATGGCGAACCGCATGCTCGGGCTTGCCTTTGACCCAAGCTGGCCCGGCTGGCGCACTGGATTTGGAAGCTTCGATGGCCATCGTTAAGGAGACCGGACAAAATCCGCCCATGGCGATGCTCGTCGGTAGGAGCGAATCGGTTTTGCCCGTATCGCTTTGAACTTGTTCCTCAATCAGCGCTGGGGACTTCTCGGGTGAGCTCACTGGCGTTTGAGCTACCGGGGTCTCGATGCTCGGCGGCGCAGCTTCGACGACCAGTGGTTGGGAATCTGGGGTTGGGGCCAATTCACTTGCTGGAATGGGGGATTGGTTGGTTATTGCCACGTCGGCCGTATCGACCGAGTTGACAGTCGCTTCGGTCAGTCGAACTCGCGCCGAACCGCCGAACGATACGACGACAGGCCCGCTGCTCTTGGAAGTCGGATCAGGTACAGTCGGATCAGGTACATCGGGAAGAACCGGCGGCGCGGGTTCACGCTTGGTCATCGGTGCGCCTGATGCAAGATGGACCGGGGTGGTCGATGCAGATTCTGTTTTGGGCTGCA
>CAILTZ010000099.1 GCA_903837255.1 uncultured Pirellula sp.
GGCCCACACTACGTGAAGAATAAACAGCCCCAAGCAGGTGCGTTACCGTGAGCCGCTGGTGTGGCCAGTACACGGCCACAGGGACTTCGTTGCAGGTTGATCGGAATCAGAGCAGGCTTTAGGCTTGAGGCTTGAGCCGAACAGCCAAACAGCCAAGCAGCCAGATGATTTCGGAGAAATCATCTACAATCGAAGCAGCATTACGTGCGGTCGGTGGTACGGCAGCCGATTCGTCATACCTTGCGAAGTTGCCAACCGTCGGCGTCTTGGACTATTTGTACCTCAAACCTCGTGCCAGCTTGGCCCACCGTCGAACCATACCAACTTCGTAAAATATCCCCTAAGACGTTCTTCTTTGAATCCTGACTCTCTCTCACGACGTTGATGTACTGCTTGGCGAATTTGGCTGCGTAGGTCTTTCCGTCAATGTCGACCGATACCCAGTCGACAGGAATGTTCGCTCCACCCGCCCTGCTGGGTAACTTGATGATGGGACGCCCACTGGCTGATATGATCCGACATAGATGGCCCTCCTGCTCCCGCCCCCGATCTAAGTACTCGGCCAATCGCCATTCAACTAACTCCCGTAACAACCCCGCAAAGAGGTCGCGGTGAGGGCCTAGGTCGACCCCCACCCAGCGAAACACCCCCTCGCGGTACTCGAAATACACCTTATCGGTGCCTCCCGCTCCGTTGCGTCGTGCACTCCCTGGGTTGGTCCAAGCCCGTATCGGATTGACCTCCATATGACGCCGTAACTTGGAATCGCTCTCCAAATGCTCCTCTCCCAAATCAGCCCGCAATGCCGCACTCCGATCGGCCATCCGACGCACCGCCTGGACCATCGCACTGATCCCGATCTCAAGCGGACCTGTCCCACCCTGCACCGTTTCATTGCACAGAATATCGCTCTGCTGTGGGTCGCTTTGCAGCGGGTCGCTCTGCAATAGGGCAAGCAGCACAAGCATCTTGTAACTCTTGGTCATCGACGTCGTCTCGACCACATCCAAAAACGTTCGCTGATGCTCCCACGCCGCCCGATCCTCGGCTTGGAGTCCACCCATCGCGGCGACATACCCATACCAACTCCCATGACTTGCCTTCAATGCCCTCGGGTTGTAACTGGCATGATATGCCTCCCGGGCCGTGGGCCGCTGATCATGCCGCTCTTCAAAGTCCCGATAAAAGGCACTCATCGCCTCGGTGCGACTCGCGGGCCGCAGCAGATTCCCAATCAAGTCGATCGTCTCTAACTCGTACGTCACACTGCATCCGGCCGGCAACTGGGCCTCGCCCCGCTGCAAGATCTGCAAGCCCCGCCGGATCTCGGCGTCGGACTCGCCCACCCCCAACAGAGGCTGTAGCATCGAGCGAAGTTTCACCAAAAACGTTCGGTGGTTCCCAATGTAATCGACCACCTTCAACCGCTGCTTGTCCGGACTCTTGCGCAATCCCCGACCAAACTGCTGCAACCACAAAATACTCGACTCGGTCGGGCGCAACATCAAGACCGTGTCGATGCTCGGAATGTCCAACCCCTCGTTGAACATGTCGACGGCAAACACAATGTCTAGCTCACCGGTCGAAAGGGCTTCGAGGGACCTGGCCCGAGGATCCGAGTCGCTCCCGGAATGGACCGATGCGACCCGAAGACCCGCCCCACGAAAGTACTCGGCCATGAAATCGGCATGCTGCTGCGAACAACAAAAACCTAAGGTCCGCTTGGCACCCACCCGACGCAATTGCTCGAGCGCATTTTGGGCTCTGGCTCGCGTCGATACCGCTGTGGTCAATGCGCCTTCGTCAAACCGCCTGCTCCTCCAAGGGATGTTGCTGTAGTCGACTTGGTCGGGCACCCCAAAGTACTCGAACGGACTGAGCAGCTCCTGGTCGATCCCCCGGACCAAATCGCAGCGGTACACAAGGTTCTCATCGCACAGGCCCAACAAATCCCCGCCGTCGGTCCGCTCGGGGGTGGCCGTCAGCCCCAGCAGGAACTTGGGCTGGAAATGGTCCAAGAGCCTTCGATAGGTCGATGCCGCTGCATGATGGAACTCGTCGACGACGATGTAGTCGAATGCATCGGGCGCAAACCGCTTCAAATGCTCGACGCGCCCAAGCGTCTGGATCGACGCAAAGAGCATCTCGATGCGATCGAGCTGCAAAGCCGATAGGCTGCCGTCGTACCGACTGCAGCTTGATCCAGGCCGGATTTTGCGAAACGTCCGCATCGATTGATGGAGGATCTCGTCGCGATGGGCCACAAAGAGCACGCGAGGAAAACGAAACTCGTGCGTTTCTGTTTTGCTGGCCGCATCGAATGCAGCCAGATAGGTCTTACCAAGCCCTGTCGCAAGCACCACCAGACCAGCTCGGTTCCCCTCGAGCCGCGTTTGGGCCAGTGCGGTTAGGGCTTCGCGCTGGATCGCATGCGGATCGGGGATCGGTTCGTTTGGATCGCTTTGGGCATCGAAACGGATCTGCGAGGGCTCGCAGCGGCGAGCTCGGTAGAGTTCGATCCACTGGGCATCGACACGCCTCGTGCGGGGGTTTTTCAAAAGCTCCTCGAACGCTTGGGCCATCGCTCCAAAACCTACGCGGTGGATCGACTCGTCGACACGATAATTCCATTCGATGCCCGACTGAAGAGCCATTCGGGAGATGTTCGAGCTGCCGATGTAGGCGGAGTGGCCGGCGGGAGAGTGGCCAGTGGAGTGGAAGAGGTAGGCTTTGGGGTGGAAGGACATGCCTGGGGTGCATTCGACGACGTAGAGTTCGAGGTTTGGGCCCAGCTCAAGCAGATCCTCGAGGGCTTGGGGCTCGGTCACATCGAGATAATCGCCGGTGATGATCCGAACGCGGCCTTGGCGGTCGAGGAGGTCTTGCAAATGCCCTCGGAGCAGGTCGACTCCGCTTTGTTTGATGAAGGCCACCGAAAAGTCGGCTTGTTTGGATCCGTCGATCAAGGCTTTGAGATGGGGCAGCAGTGGATCGAGCTGACCGCGTGTGAAATGGTTAGCAGGAAGCTGGGTGGGTGGTGTTTTGCGAACGATGAACTCGGGTGGTTTTTCGGCAAGATAATTCGCAAGCTCTGGGATCACGTGCCGGACCCCACCGCGTGGGTCGGGGACATCGCCGCTGTAGCGGGGGATCAGGTGGACGTGGAGGTGTGGGACAGTTTGGCCGGCGGCAGCGCCGATGTTGATCCCGATGTTGTAGCCGTGGGGTTGGTGCTGTGATTCGATGTGGGCTTTGGCGATCTCCAAGGCACTTGTGAGAGCTAGTTGCTCGTCGGGCGTGGCGTCGAACCAGGTTGGGACATGCCGGACCGGGACGATCAGCAGATGGCCCGTGCTGACTGGGAATCGATCCCAGAGGGCGACGATTTGAGCCGAACCGACGGAGTGTCGGAAGACGATCCGCTGGTCATCGAGCTGGCAGAACGGGCAGAGCATCGGGAGTGGTAGCTAACAGGGAATGTTTTGGTATTGGGATAGTATAGCGATGGAGAATGGGGGATGGGGAAGCGGTTCGGTTTTTTGGACCGCTGATGGACGCTAATGTTCGCTGATGGAGAACTTGTGGGGAGGCTTTAGGCTTTAGGCTTTAGGCTTTAGGTGTGAGCCGCTGGGCGCGAGCCGCGGGTATGGCCAGTACACGGCCACAGCGCCTTCTTACCGGTCGAACGGAATCAGAGCAGGCTTCAGGGGTTAGGCTTCAGGTGAACAGCCGAACAGCCAGATGATTTCGGAGAAATCATCTACAATCGAAACAGCCCTATGCGCGGTAAACGACATCGCCTATCGGCGATGCGTGAGCCGCTGGGCGCAAGCCGCGGGTGATGGCCAGTACACAGCCACAGCACCTTCTTACCGGTCGAAAAAAACCAGACCACCTGGACTCCGTCATCGTCTGTTGGTTGAATCCATTGGGCCCCAGACAAATGTTCGCCGGGGGCTAATTCAATCACCC
>CAILTZ010000100.1 GCA_903837255.1 uncultured Pirellula sp.
CCATGCCAAGCAAACGCTTGGCATGCAAACGTTTGAGAGGCAGGAGGATAAACGAAGCGTTATTGGCATTTGTAAAGAAATCTCGTGGGAGGGGTTCGCTAGGGGCGAATTATCGCAGGATCGGGCAGGAGTCGATCCAGGAGCGACCTTGCCCTTCCATCCATTCGGTTGACTCGGTTGGTCCCCACATACCTTTTTCGTAGGTAAAGAGTTGTGGAGCTGCGGGGCTTCTCCAGGCTGAGATGATTGGGTCCATGATCCGCCACGCTTGTTCGACCTCATCGCTGCGAGCAAACAGGCCGGGGTCACCTAGCATGGCATCCAGGAGCAGTCGTTGGTAGGCATCGGGGAGTTCTTTGCCGCTGGAGTCGAATCGGAAATCCAGTTCGCTCAGGCGCAGACGCATGTCTGAATCGGGGACTTTGGATTGGAAGTACAACTGGACGCCTTCAGCGGGTTGGATTTGGATGACCAATCGGTTGGCTTCGGGACGATAGGACTTTTTCTCGCCGAAGAGCAGATGGGGTGGTTCGCGGAATTGGATAACGATTTGAGTGGTTCTGCAACTCATCGCTTTGCCGCTTCGAAGATAGAAAGGAACGCCTCGCCATCGCCAGTTATCGATATAGAACTTCAGAGCAGCGAACGTCTCGGTCTGGCTTTCTTTGGGCACCCCTTCCTCGTCGAGGTAGTCTTGGTATTGACCTCGGATTCCGAACTCGGAAAAGTCGCTACCGTGGTAAGGCCGGACGGCTTGGAGGACTTTGACTTTTTCGTCTCGGACGAATTCTCCTGTGTAGCGAACTGGGGCTTCCATGGCCGTGACCATCATCAATTGAAACAGGTGGTTTTGGAACATGTCTCTCAAGACCCCAGACTTGTCGTAATATCCACCCCGGCGCCCAACGACGACCTCTTCTGCGACGGTGATCTGGACATGGTCGACGTAGTTTCTGTTCCAGATCGGTTCGAAGATGGTATTGCCGAAGCGGAGGACCAAGATGTTTTGGACGGTTTCTTTGCCTAGGTAATGGTCGATCCGATAGATTTGGTCTTCGCGGAACGTGCGATGGATCGATTCGTTGAGGCTTTGGGCGGTGGCGAGATCGGTGCCGAATGGTTTTTCGATCACGACCCGTCGGTGCCCGACGGAATCCTCATGCATGCCGGCTTTGCCCAATTGCTCGATCGCGGTGGCATAGAGTTGGGGCATGGTGGAGAGATAATAGGTTCGGTCGGCGGGCTGCGATTCCTCGATCTGATTGAGAAATGCGGCAAGCTTGTGAAAGTCCTCGGTGGCAGAGATATCCGCCGGATGGTAATAAATGTTTTGGGCAAAGCTCTCCCAGCTTGTCGGATCGAAATCGCCTTTGGAAAACGCAGCCGTAGATTCGGTGAGAGAAGATCGCCACTGCTCGGAGGTAAAGTTGCTTCTGGCCACCCCCACGATCCGAGAGTTTTTGGGCAAGCGACCGCGTTGAAATTGTCGGTACAGGGCTGGGATGAGTTTTCGACTGGTCAAATCACCTGACGCACCGAAAATGACCATGGAGTGGGACATCAAAGCGTTCCTTTTCTGTAAGATAAGCGAGTATTTCGCTTACATTGTGGCGTAGGCTCGATGCGAATACAACGTGCCACGAGCTTATCATTGGGCAAATCGGATGAACTCAGTCGACTTTACTTTGTATTTGGTACGTCATGCCCAGTCGGCAAACAATGCCAACCCAGAATCTCAGCGGGTTCCTGACCCTGCCATTACCCCCTTGGGGATCCTGCAAGCTCAAGCGTTGGCGGGGGTTGCAGGGGACTTGGACCCAAGCCATCTTTTCTGCAGCCCATTTCTAAGGACTCTGCAGACGAGTGCACCATTGGCAGACGCACTGGGGCTCACCCCGGTGATCCGAGCCGATTTGTACGAGCAAGGAGGATGTTACCGAGGCTACCGACTCGACGACCGGACTCCTGAACCCGGATTGAGCCGCTCGGAGCTCCAGAGCCTTCATCCGACCTGGCACATCGATCCGGTGATTGACGATTCGGGTTGGAACAAACACTCCGTCTATGAGGGGCTCGAAGAAGCTCGCGCTCGGGCGCGGAGAGTCTCGGGCTGGTTGTCAGGACATCCCTGGGCCTTGAATTCCCGGGTCATGCTCGTGATCCATGCTGACTTCAAAATTAGGATGCTCGAAGCATTGCTTGGAGACCTCGATATCGAGGGCCGACTCGGCTCGGTGGTCAACACCGCTTGGACCACCCTGAGCTGCTCGCAGGGGCGATGGGAGCTCCATGACTTCAACGCACATCCGCATCTTGAAGCCCACATGGTCAGCTGCTGAGATCCCGGCTGCAATTAGGCCAGTTGGTTATGGGGCTAGTTGGTTCTGGCAAACGACTTTCGCAACAGTTCGAGGCTTTTTGGAATCGCCGTTCGATAGTCCTCCTTGCCTTCGAACTCCAACGAGACCCAACCTCGGTACTTGTGCTTGCGCATCAATTCTCCGATGCGGTTGTAGTCTAGGTCCAGCGTGTACCACTCTCCACCACCGTAATAAGTTTTGGCCTGTAGCAACACGGCTCTGGGAGCAAGCTTTTCGAGTTTCTCGTAGGGGCTCTCGAGAAAGTTGCCTGTATCGAGGGTGACTTGTAACCAAGGAGAATTGATCGCATCGACGATTCTCAAGACACCTTCGGGGGTCAAGCCCAAGCCCCAGTGGTTTTCCAAGCCCAGAACCACACCACACTTTTCGGCCGTAGGCAAGCAGCGTTCTAGAGCGTCGATAACCCAGGGAAAACCATCCTCTTCGGTGTAACCTGGAAGTGGCGGTTCGATCCCTCGATTAGCCATCAGTTCGTCAAAATTCTTGCTGGTACCCCAGCGACCGGTGTTGACTCGCATCGTGGGGATCCCAAGTGCATAGCAGAGCTCTATTTGACCGATCGTCAATTCGATGTTGTTGCGGCGAACTTGCGGGTCGGGCGATACGAAGCCTTGGTGGGTGGACATCCCGTAGAGGGCCAAGCCCGAGAGCAGGGCTTTTCGCTTGATGTCTTGAAGAGCAGCTCGGCTGAGAAGTTCGGTTTGGGAGATTTGATATAGCAGGATTTCG
>CAILTZ010000101.1 GCA_903837255.1 uncultured Pirellula sp.
AGATCGGACGGATCGGAGGGATCGGACGGATCGGAGGGATCGGACGGATCGGAGGGATCTTTGCTTGATTAGCCTGCCTAATCTAGCAAAGATTAGTTTTGGGCGGCTTTCCGATCAACCTTGACCTCTCCCACCTGCCGAAAGATACTCTAGGCAGTGCCGATAAGCTTTGCTGGCACTCCCCGCCTCGAAAATTACCCCACCCCCACCTTCGCCCTCCACTCCCACCCACCATAACTCGTTCGCGGAGCGAACAGTCTTGTTCCCCAAGGGATTCGTTGCATGATTTCAGACCCAAACGGAATCGAGCCACCGCTTGATTCGGTCAAACTGCGCGAACTTGCTGACTGCCTCAACGGCGGCTCCCCCATCGATGCCCTGGCCCAACGCTGGAACTTTCCCACCACCCAAGACCTCTTGGCCTTCAGCGCTCGCTCGATGCAGCTCGAATGGCTGGCCTCCGATGATACCGAACTCTCGGGCGATGCCCTCGATGGTTTCCCCGCCAAACTTATCCACCGACACGCGGTCTTCCCCCTCGAACGCGGCGACGGCTGGTTGCGTCTGGCCGTCTCGAACCCCTTCGACTTTGCTGCCATCGACTCGGTCGCCTCGGCTCTCCAAGTCGAAGTTCGCCCGGTCATGGCCTCCTCCGAAACCATCCAACGCCTGACCAAAAAATACCTTGGCGTCGGCTCGGAAACCATCGACGGCCTGATCGCCCTGCAACGCCAACAAGGTGGCGATATCGAGATGCTCGAAGGGATCGACCCCGATAGCCTCGAAGATGCCGAAGAAGCCCAGCAGGCCTCCGTGGTCCGGCTCGTTAACGAAATCCTTACCGAGGCCATCGAAGCTCGCGCCAGCGATATCCACATCGAATCCCAAGAAGCTGGCCTAAAAATCCGCCACCGCATCGACGGTGTCCTGCAACGTCAACCGACCCCTCCGGAAATGAACCAGTTCCGGGCCGCCATCATCAGCCGACTGAAAATCATGGCCAAGATGAACATCGCGGAAAAACGTGTCCCCCAAGACGGTCGCATCAAACTGCGTGTCTCGGGCCGCGAAATCGATGTCCGGGTCTCGGTGATCCCCATGCTCCACGGCGAAAGTGTCGTGATGCGGATCCTGGATAAATCGAACTTGAAATTCTCTCTCAAAGGGATCGGGATGCCCGATCGGGTCTACCAGCAGTTCCAAAAACTCATCCGCTTGCCTCACGGTATCGTTCTGGTCACCGGCCCGACCGGCTCGGGTAAAACGACGACCCTCTACAGCGCCTTGAGCGAGATCAAATCCGAAGACATCAAGATCGTCACGACCGAAGACCCGATCGAGTACCAACTCGAAGGGATCAACCAGATCCAGGTCCACTCGAAGGTCGGGCTTACCTTTGCCGCTTGCCTTCGCGCGATCCTGCGTCACGACCCGGACGTGATCCTCGTGGGTGAAATCCGCGACTTGGAAACGGCCGAAAATGCAACCCAAGCCTCGCTCACCGGTCACACGGTCTTCTCGACGCTGCACACCAACGACTCAGCCGGCGCGTTCATGCGGCTGAGCGACATGGGAGTCGAGCCGTTCTTGGTCGCGAGCACCGTCGAAGGGGTCTTGGCCCAACGGCTCGTGCGGGTCCTGTGTCCGGCCTGCAAGCAGGCTTATGATCCCGATCCAGCCGAGATTCCCGATGATTTCCCGCTCGAAACGTTGAATGCATCGGGCCAGAAAATCTACCAAAACGTCGGGTGCGAAAGCTGCCGACGGACGGGCTATCGGGGCCGATTGGGGATCTACGAACTGCTGGTGACCAACGATGAGATCCGGCACTTGATGACCCAAGCCGGAACCTCCGACGTGATCAAGCAAGCGGCCATGCGAAACGGCATGGAGACCTTGCGCATGGACGGTTGGAACAAAGTCCTCGCTGGAATCACCACCATCGATGAAGTCCTCCGAGTGACCAAAGCGGATTAACCCCAGCCCGTACATCCCGACCAACCAAAACCCTAAAGTCCCAACATGGCCGAGTTCGCTTACACCGCTAAATCGAGCACCGGAGAAAAGCTCTCCGGTATGATTGCGGCAGCGTCGCGCGCCGAAGCGATGCAGAAGCTTCGGGCGCAGTCCATGTATCCGATGAGTGTCCAGGATGCCGCACCGGCAGCAAAGTCGTATTCGATCACACTGCCTGTCCGTGTCAAAAAAGAACAGGTCGCTGACTTTTGTGCACAGCTCGCCGATCTGCTCTCCAACGGCGTGCCGATGCTCGAGTCTTTAAAGATCCTCGGCGATGCGACGGAGAACCCCAAGCTACAAGCCACCTGTTTAGCGATCCACGAATCGGTCTCTCAGGGCGATACGCTCGATGTGTCGATGGGCAAGCATCCGGCGATCTTCTCCGAATTGACCTTGAGCATGATCAGGGCAGGTCAGGAAGGTGCATTTCTCGAAGAGTCCCTTCAGCGGACGTCGCATTTCCTGCGCAAGCAAGACGAGATGCGGAGCAAGATCATCGGTGCGTTGACTTATCCGATCATCCTCGGGGTCGTCGGCTCGATCATCGTCGCTGCGATGGTGGTCTTTTTGGTCCCCAAATTCCAACCTTTCTTCGATCGATTGGAACAAAACGGGACCGGGCTGCCACTGATCACGATCATGCTGCTCGGTGCTAGCAAGATCCTGATGAAGTATGGACTGCTAGTCATCCTTGCCCTCGGCGGTTTGGTCTTTGCCATCCTGCGATGGATCAAGACCGAATCGGGTCGTCGGATGATCGACAAGATCAAATTGAAAACACCGGTTGTCGGAGATATCTTCCACGATGCGGCTGTCTCGAGGGCTTGTCGAGTCCTAGGGACGATGCTCAAAAACGGAGTGCCACTGCTCAGGTCGCTACGGATCAGCAGCGAGTCGACAGGCAATGTATTGCTGGCCGAAGCGATGCTCAAATCGGCCGACAACGTCACGGCAGGCGATACGCTCTCGAAGCCGCTGGCGGCAAGCGGTTTGATCCCACCACAGGTCATGGCAATGATCCGCATTGCAGAGGAATCCAACACACTTGACGATGTGTTGGTCAAGATCGCCGATCGGATCGACGGTCGGATCGAACGCAAGCTCGAGGTGTTGGTACGGATGATCGAACCGATGATGCTGGTCTTCATCGGCGGGATGGTCATGTTTGTGATCGTCGGAGTTTTACTGCCAGTCTTCGACCTAAACTCATCGATTGGCTAGCACCATGACTTGGATAGCACCCAACCCCAGACCCCATCAAGAACACGAACGAAAGTTTGAAAGGAAAACGATAATGAAACGCAGCTCACGAAGAGGTTTGACCCTCCTGGAATTGATGATCGTGTTGATCATCCTCGTCGGATTGATCGCTCTGGTTGGCCCACGGCTACTGGGTACCCAGAAGAAGGCCGACATCCGGACGACGCAGGCCCAGATCGGGAACCTTGCCTCGGCCCTTAAGATGTATTTTGTGGACATGAAATCCTTTCCGCTGACCGAAGAGG
>CAILTZ010000102.1 GCA_903837255.1 uncultured Pirellula sp.
TCTTGTTGTAGCCAATCGCATCGACCAAATACTGGCTGCGGATGAGCATCCTGAGTTGGCCCATGTTGAGTTCAGGAATGAGAACCTTTTTGTAACGGGTGAGGATCTCGCCGAGGTTGCTAGGGAATGGATTCAAGTACCGCAGATGCGCATGAGCCACACTCTTGCCTGCCGACTGAGCTTGCTGCACCGCGGTCAAACAAGCACCGTACGTGCCACCCCAACTCAGGACTAGCAGATCGCCAGTCTGTGGACCGACGACCGACTGCGGCGGAAGCAACTTGGCCGCATTGGCGACCTTCTGAGCGCGAATATGGACCATCTTTTGATGGTTCTCTGGGTCGTAGCTGATGTTGCCCGTGCCATCCTCTTTTTCGATTCCACCGACGCGGTGCATGAGCCCCGGTGTGCCTGGGATCGCCCAAGGCCGGGCGAGCAGTTCGTTGCGCAGGTAAGGCTTGAACGGCCCGTCGGGATTGTTGCTCTCTTGAGGATGCTCAATGGTAAACGGTGTAAGCTTGGACACATCTGGTATCTTCCACGGCTCAGCACCGTTGGCTATGTAGCCATCGGAGAGGACCACCACCGGAACCATCAACTTAGTTGCCAACATCCATGCGTCCTGGATAATGTCGAAACAATCCCCAGGACTCTGGGCTGCCAGTACCGGCAATGGTGCTTCCCCGTTTCGACCAAACATGACTTGCAACAAGTCCGCCTGCTCGGTCTTGGTCGGAAGCCCTGTGCTCGGACCACCGCGCTGGACATCGATGACCAAAAGAGGCAGTTCAAGCATCAGAGCAAGCCCCATAGCCTCTGCCTTCAACGCAATACCCGGGCCGCTCGAGGTGGTCACACCCATCTGCCCACCGTACGATGCGCCTATGGCCGAACAAACCGCTGCAATCTCGTCCTCGGCTTGGAATGTGCACACGCCGAAATTCTTGTAGCGAGCCAACTCATGCAAAATGTCACTCGCAGGGGTGATCGGGTACGAAGCATAAAAGAGCTCTTTGCCTGATCGCTGTGAGGCTGCAAGCAGCCCCCATGCCAAGGCTTGGTTGCCCATGATGTTGCGATACGTCCCCGCAGCAAGCTTGGCCGGCTCGACGTTGTAGGACTGCCCTAGGGCCTCGATCGTTTCGCCATAAGCCCAACCAGCACGCAACGCCTTTTCGTTGGCCATTGCGATCGCTGATTTGCCAGCAGAGAACTTGCCATGGATGAACCGCAACGTCGCGTCCATGTTGCGCCCGTAGAGCCAGTAAACCAGCCCCATCGCGAAAAAATTCTTGCTGCGATCCGCCTCTTTGGTTCCAAGCCCGAACTCCGCGACGGCTTGCTTGGTCAAGCGAGTCATCGAAACCTTGATCAATCGATAGTTCTCCATCGAAGGATCTTCCAAGGGACTGGTGTTGAGCTTGGCAAGCTTGAGGTCTTTTTCTTCAAAGCTGTCGTCGTTGACGATCAACAAGCCACCTTTGCTCAAGTCGGCCAAATTGGTGACCAAGGCAGCCGGATTCATCGCCACCAAAGCATCGAGAGTGTCGCCCGGAGTGTGAACCTCGTGCGAGGCGAACTGGACCTGGAAACCCGATACCCCAGCCCGCGTGCCCCGAGGAGCCCGGATTTCGGCAGGGAAGTCAGGGAATGTCGCCACGTCATTGCCCAACAAGGCAGACGTGTTGGTGAGCTGCTGACCCAAAAGCTGCATTCCATCACCGGAGTCACCTACTAATCGGACAGTGATTCCGCTGACAAACTCGACAGGCTTTTCGATCGTCGAAGATGCTTGGCTTGACATATTTCAATGGCTAATAGTGCTCGGGACTACAGGTTGGACAGTGCGGGTTGTATCGATTAATCGGGCAACGGGAGTGAAACTATTCTGGCAAAACTAACGTCGGTTGAGTATGTCAAATATCCGCATTTCCAACCCAGCTCCCCTAGATTTCCAGTTTCCAGTCGCCGTTTGCGATAAAAAACCCTCTCGGGTTACTTTTCCACCTGGGACGTGACCGTTTTGAGCAAACTCGTCTCGCGGCTTTGTAGCAACTCCCCACAAACCACCAGCAATTGCTCGTACAACCAATAGGATAAACCGACCAAGATCGGTAATAGCAACAGAGCGATCGGTACTCTCTGAGTCGCAGGCACCCAAGCATGAAGCCCCAGCTCGATCACCCAAGGAATGCAGCAGATCCCCATCAGGACCGGAATCAGTGCGCTAAGAGCCATACTCAACACCACGGACTTCCATGAGAACTCCTTTGGCTGAAAACCTTGGGAAGACATCGGAAAAGGGGCCAAGATCGAGATGATGTTCGAGAGGACTAAGTACATCGGTAGATACGCCAGGAAGGCGATCAGCGCCTCGAAGACCCGAATCCACGAATACCTCAAAAGAATGTTCGTAAAGACAATGACCGCCACTGCGATGACCAACATCATGACGCCGAACATCCAATTCCGACCTCTGAGAATCTCCGACCTGGGAAGCGATGAGAGAACCCAAAAACGAAACCCTGATCGATCGAATCCAAAAATATTGCAGGCAAACGATGAACCAAGGAAAGTTGAAAAGACGGTGAAGGCCAACAGGTATAACCCATGTTGCTGAGTCCCACCCCCCAAGCCCAAACTTGGCACGTTGAATCCCGGCAATCGCGGTAGATCCGATGCTGGACTGGTTTGCGAGTCACTAGCAGGTTCGACGGCACTGGGTTGCGGAGGGGGAGGGGGAAGCTCCCTTTGCCAAGCAGTGTTGTTAAAAAGTAGCAACAGAAAAAAAGGCTGCATCATCGGAATGAGCATCGCCAGTTTCATTTGCGGCGATCGCCAAAAAAGCGTCCAAGTCATCGCGGCAATCGCAGACGCTGGCTGACTCAACCCTGGGAACGAACGCTCCATCCAACGTAAAGTCTCGCCGCTAAGTGCCTGGGGCAAATCCCCATCGCCGTCGGCCGATCGACGCGGTGACCTTTTACTCGATTCCAGATCGAAACCGTTTTGGTAGTAACGCCTAGTCATCCGGTAATTGGCTCGAAGCGACCATGCCGAGATCAACCACATGAAAGGCAACCAGATCAACGACCCGAAACCCAAAAAAGACTTCCCAGAGAGAACGTCTGCTAGCCAGAAAAGAGGACATGTCGCATCAATGATGCGCATCCAATCGAGAGTATTCCCACCTTGGCCTAATCGCCTGATGAAATGCGATGACATCGCAAATCCAACCCCAAGAAAGGAAAGCAAGATCGGAACGACCGTGATCAATGTCTTTCGAGTTCGAGGGTTCGCCAACCAGACCATGATCTTGCCTTGCAGGTGCGAGGTCAACGCCGAGATCATCAAGGCATACGACAGGACCGGCACGATTTTCCATATCCCCGCAATCCCATCGACTACGCATCCGCCTAGAACCAAACCCGACGCAGATGACAGGAAAAACAAGATCGGGAGGTTGATCCAAGTCAGTAGGAAATTGAATGCGAAAACACTCGCCGGAGATATCGGCAAATGCATCAACCTTTGGAGCGATAGAGCTTCACCCCGGATCGCTTCGTTCGCCAAACCGACAAGCCAGAACACAACAAAAAAACCGCTCAATGCATTCCATGCCCCCAGAGATGCTATGTCCTTGCCACGCGCCACGGCACCTGCCAAAGCCACCCCCCCGGCAAAGAATACGGCAAAGCAAATGGCAATCGAAAGGACCAAAACAAAAAGGAGAATCGACCCGAGCCAGCGACTGATGATGGCTTCCTTCATCCATCGATTCAGACGGCTCTGCCAATACGCTCTGACCAGGGCTTTCCATTGCTGAAACTTATGCCCGAGACCACCAAAATCCACCGGCGATGCACTCGCTGGACTTGGAGCGATTGGACCGTTGGCAATGGAACCTGGGTCGATACCTAGCTCGTCGCTCATGGACCTTGCTCCGAGGTAAGCCAATCGAGTTTGGCCGACTGAGTCTCTATCAACTCGGCTCCAGTGGCTTTGATAAATGCATTCTCCAACGTGCCTCCCTCGACGAGTTCTTGGAGCGATGTCTGCACCACCAATTGGCCCGATACAATGATCCCAACATGCGAACAAAGCCGCTCGACAATCTCCAGGACATGCGATGTCAGAAAAACCGTGCCACCACTGACAGTAAACTGCAAAAGCAGTTCGCGTATCGTCCGCGACGCGACCGCGTCGACCCCTTCGAACGGCTCATCCAAAAA
>CAILTZ010000103.1 GCA_903837255.1 uncultured Pirellula sp.
GTGCCACCGTGCTGCATGCGACCTCCAATAAATGGATCGCAATCGATGAGATCCTTAAGGCAATGCGACGAAAACAGCCGTGCCTTATCGATGGCTACGAACAATTGCCACTTTGGGGGAAAACTCTTTTGATCGCCTGCTCAAAAGTCAACCGAGTCCCGCTGTGCGTCACCTCCCATCGCTTGCCATGGGACTTTGAGCTTCTCTGGGAGACTCGTATCGATCCGCAGGTCGAATCCCATGTGATCGACTGCCTACTAGCCGACGCAGATCCTCGAGTAAAATCGGACTTGCTCGACTCTCAAGCTTGGGAAAAGTCCAGGCAAAAGCATCGGGAGAACCTTCGCGAGTCCCTCTTTGATATGTACGACTGGTGGCGGGATACCGTCGACGAGTTTTCGCCCTCCCGCTAAACTACTTGCTTGTCACTTGCAATCAGCAGCCCATTCGAGGTTTCTATGTCCGTCGTTATGAATCTTCCCGGATCTTTCTACCTCGGTCGCCGTTACGATCTGGCGGATAGAAAACGTACCGACGTCCAAGTCCACTACGAGTCCAAGCACCTCACGACGCATGCCCTGTGCGTCGGGATGACCGGCAGCGGAAAAACCGGGCTCTGCGTGAGCTTGCTCGAAGAGGCCGCACTCGACGGGATTCCGATCATCTGCATCGACCCCAAAGGGGACCTCGGCAACCTGCTTTTGACCTTCCCGGAACTCAAACCAGAGGACTTCCGACGCTGGCTCGATAAGTCCGAGGTGATGGCCAAGCGAAACGACGAAGACAAAGATCTCTCAGAGGAAGAACTGCTCACCAAGACCGCATCGCAAACCGCAGAAACTTGGACTAGCGGCCTGAAAGACTGGGACATGAATCTGGAGTATCTCAAAACACTCCAGCAGGTTGAAAAAGTCATCTACACTCCCGGAAGCAACGTCGGAGTACCACTGACGGTACTGAGCAGCCTAGACGCCCCTTCGAATCAAGTTCGCGAGGACGAGGAATCACTCCGAGATCAAATCTCTAGTTCGGTCTCCGGCTTGCTCGCGCTGCTGGGAATTAACGCCGATCCGCTCACTAGCCGTGAACATATCCTCCTGTCGACAATTCTCAAAGAGGCTTGGTCCAAAGGCCAAGACCTATCGATGGAGAACCTCATTCGATTCATCCAAGCACCACCGGTTAAAAAGGTGGGTGTCATGGATATCGATTCGTTCTTCCCAATAAACGAGCGGGCCAAGCTGGCCATGTCGCTGAACAATCTCATCGCTTCTCCCTCTTTTGCCGGATGGATGCAAGGCCAACCGCTGGACATCGAATCGCTTCTTTATTCTCCCAGCGGTACACCGAAGATCTCGATCATTTCGATCGCTCATCTGAACGATACCGAACGGATGTTCTTCGTGACCATCCTGCTCAACGAACTGGTCTCTTGGATGCGCAGCCAAAACGGTACCAGTGCCCTGCGAGCCATCTTTTACATGGACGAAATCTACGGGTACTTTCCTCCGTCGGCCAAACCACCGAGCAAAGGTCCAATGATGACGTTGCTCAAACAAGCCCGAGCGTTTGGCCTAGGGATCGTCCTGGCGACTCAAAACCCAGTCGATCTAGACTACAAAGGGCTGTCGAACATGGGGACTTGGTTCCTCGGACGCCTGCAAACCCAACGGGACAAAGACCGAGTCCTGGATGGACTCGAAGGAGCATCGCTTCAGCAGGGAGCGGCCTTTGATCGCAATGCAATGGACAAAAACCTTTCGGCTCTTGGAAAGCGAGTCTTCCTGCTCAACAACGTCAACGACAACGCACCGACGATCTTTCAAACCCGATGGGCCTTTTCCTTCCTACGCGGCCCGCTATCGCGTCCTGAAATCAGTAGCTTGATGCAAAGCAAAAAGACGATTGCATCCCAACCTCGAACATCGGCCAGTTCGAGCGACCAGTCCAACGAGACCCCAGCGACCCTGCCAACCTCGGCCCCGAATTCTGCTCCAAAGCCTTCGGGACCCCCGATCATTCCCCCGGCCATCGACGTCCGGTACATTGTTCCAAACAAAGCGTTTCGCCCAAGCAATCGCTTGGAGTATCGCCCCGCTCTGTTGGCTAACGCCAGCGTTCACTACGTACGATCCGCAGGCGATATCGACGCTTGGACCGACCTGCAAGTCCTCACCCATATCGGATCGAACGTCTCAGAGCACCTATGGGAGGACTCCAAGCGTCTGCAGGCCAAGAGCTACGAATTTGGCGAACCCGAGCGCGACTTTGAATTCGTCGATCCCACCGCCGAATTGCTCCAAGTGAAAAACTACAAGACTTGGGAAAAGGAACTTGCAGAATACCTTTTCCGCCACGAAAAATGCTTGTATTTCCAATGCAAAGCGCTCAAGCAAAACTCGACTCCGGGCCAGAGCGAACTCGATGCACGCATGGAGTTTTCCCAGTTGGCTCGCGAAGCCCGCGACAAAGAAATGGAAAAGCTCCGTGCCAAGTACGAAGACAAACTCCGCACGTTGCAGGCCAAGGTAACGATCGCCCAACAGAAAGTCGACAAGCTCGTCGATGATGCCAAAGCCAAGCGGATGGACGGGCTAGTCAATCTAGGAACCACAATCTTCGGAGCCCTGCTGGGAAACAAATCGCGTAGCAGCTCTCGTACCTCGTCGGCCGTTCGAGATTTGACCAACGCGGCCAACAAAGGTAGTGACATTTCCAGAGCCCAAGAAACCCTCGAAGAGCTGATCCTTCAAAAAGATGAGATGGAACGCGAATGCTTGGCCGATGTCGAAAGGGTCAAACGCGATTACTCGGTCGAGAATCTGATTCTCGAGCCTGTCGAAGTCCCACTTCGTAAAGCCGATACCAAAATCAAGTTGCTTGCACTGGCCTGGGTGCCTTGGCAAATCGATGCTCAAGGAAACGAAACGTGTCTGATTGAGACGATAGATACCTAAGATTTGATCAGGCGGATCTACTGCGCCGAGCAATCCTTGTGATCGCCTCGGGAAGAGCTTCGCACTCGAGCTCGGCGACTCTTTTTTGCAACGATTCCGCCGTATCGCCCTCTAGCACATCGCAAGTTCGCTGCAGGAGGATGGGGCCATGATCGTACTGATTATCGACATAATGGACGGTGCACCCGGATACCTTAACGCCAAAATCAATGGCAGCTTGGTGCACACGCAATCCGTACATCCCTTTGCCACAGAACGACGGGATGAGCGATGGGTGGATATTGACCACACGGTTCACAAAGTCAGCCGGGACGAGCAGATGCTCCAAATACCCACCCATGACCACCAGTTCCGCCCCCGATTTGCGGATCGCGTCAAACATCGCTTGGGAGTGAGCTTGGCCATCTGTAAAATCTTTTTTCCTGACGAGCCCCGTCGGGATGAATGCCTCTTTGGCGAACTCTAGCCCCCTGGCCTCGGGGTTCGACGAGACGACCAATCGGAATTCGACCGGTAGCAACCCTTTGGACTTACGGTCGATGAGATTCTTGAGCGTTGTTCCACCACCTGAGATCAAGACTGCGATGGGTAGTAAATCACTGCTCACAAAACGAACTCCAAAAAACCGGTATAGATTACTTTGCAAACCGGCTCTTGCCGGTCCCCTCGGCAGCTTGGCCAATCGGCCAACACTCAAAACCAAGATTCTTGACCATGTTCTGGATGCTGGTGGCAAAGTAGGGCCGAACGATCAGGACGAAACCCACACCCATGTTGAACACATGCTCCATCTCGGTGTCGGCGATCCCTCCGAGTTTTTGAATCCATTGAAAAACAGGCAGGATCGGCCAAGAGCCGCGTTCGAAGACCAAGTCGACGTGGTTTGGGAGGATTCGTTCGGTGTTTTCTAGCAAGCCACCGCCGGTGATGTGAGCGAGTCCGTGAACTACGTTCTTGATCTTATAGTGGCTCAAGACCGTTCTTGTCAGGCGGCTATAAATCAGGGTCGGCTCGAGCAATGCATCAGCCACTGTCGACTGCAAGTCGGGGATATAACTATCGAGTTCGTACTTGCCCACATCGAAGATCGCTTTGCGGGCAAGACTGTAGCCATTGCTGTGAATGCCTGAGGAATTGACCCCCAAGATCACGTCGCCTGCTTGGATTGCTTTTCCAGAAATGATGTTCTGTTTGTCGACAACGCCGACGCAGAAACCCGCGAGTTCGTAATCACCCAAGTCGTAATGATCGGACATGATTGCCGTTTCCCCGCCGATCAAACTGCACTCGGCATCGATGCACCCGTCGGATATTCCCTGGACGAGCTGTTCGAGCAACGTCGGATCGTCCTTGGCCATCGCTACATAATCGAGGAAGAACAGGGGTTCGGCACCGGTACAGAGCACATCGTTGACACACATGGCCACCAGATCGATTCCGATCGTCGAATGCTTTTTCGCTCCGATCGCCACCTTGAGTTTGGTCCCTACGCCGTCGGTGCCGGAGACCAGAATCGGTTCTTTGTAGTTGCGAGCGAAAAGCTTTTGGGAAAAATCCAAGGCGAACAGGCCGGCAAAACCTCCGTCGTTCCTGAGCACTCGCGGGGTAAACGTCCGATGCATCAGCTTGGGTAAGCGTTGCATCGACTCTTCGTAGACCTCTAGGTCAACTCCGCTGTCTTTGTATGTGATTGCCATGCGTATGCTAAACGTAAAGGAACAGCCTTGTAGGCCGGTCCGTGCGGGGAACACAGACTCGATCGAGTCCAAAATGAAGAATCGGAATTATCTACAATCCCCTGGATTCTACGAGGGGCAAACGGCGGTTGAGGGGTGAAAAACTAGCCCGAAAGGACTTGTTGGTACAAGCTCCGGATATGCTGCGTCATGCTCTGGTGGCGAAAACGCTCCTCGCACAGCAATCGCCCCTGCGATCCGAGCAAACGTCGCAACCCAGGATCACTCGATAGCTTCAGAATCGCGTCCCCTAATGGATCGACCGATTTCGGGGGCAATAGAAAGCCCGTCCTGCCATCGAGCACCACCTCTCTGGCGCCATCGATGTCGTAACTGATCACGGGCTTACCGGCAATCAGAGCCTGGGGCAGAGCTCTGGCCAAGCCTTCGCGAAGCGACACATGCACAAGCATATCCATGGCTCCGAGGAGCTCAGGGATCGTGTCCGGAGGCACCAGTCCGGTGAAAATAAAGGACTTCTGCAGCCCCATCGATTCAATCGACTTGGCTAGCGACTCTCTCAAGACCCCGTCTCCGACAAGCAGAAAACGCACCTTGGGATTCTCCTGCACGACGCGCTGGGCGGCCGCCAGTAGGTACTCGTGCCCCTTGAGATGAAACAGCCTTGCGATTTTCCCTACGACAATTTGATCGGACTCGATCCCTAAGCGACGTCGAACCTCGTCTCGCGATTGATCTGCTGAAACAAAAGGCTCTACATCCATCCCGCTGTTGATGGTGACAAATTTAGAACGGTCTGCAACCTTGGCATCGACCATCAGATCGGTCATTGCGTCGGCTACCGAGATGAGTCGATGGCAACGCTTAGCAGCCCATCGCTCGCTCCACTGGTAGAACTTGCGAGTCGGCCAGGACTGATAAGGATGAAAAGGGGCACCATGCACAGTATGTACGACGCAGGGGACCTTGAGCTTCCAAGCTGCCGCGCGACCTAGGATCCCGGCCTTGGCACTATGCGTGTGGACTACATCAGGTCGAAGCTCGCCGATGAGCCGCTTAAGCTCGCGATAAGCCTTCGCGTCCACCAGTGGACGGATCGATCGA